>DATCWZ010000149.1:0-6516 GCA_036566065.1 Streptomyces sp.
TGCCGCTGGAGCGCGGTATCTGGATCGACAGCGGCCGTACGGAGTCCGGTGAAGCCGCCCTCACGGACACGGACCAACTGCGCCGGCTGGCCATGGACACCGCGGTCACCCTGGCCACCCGGATGCTCGCCGTCTATCCCCCCAACGAGTTCTCGGTACATGTGATCGACCCGGCGGGCTCCGGCGCCGCCGCCCTCGCCCCCATGACAGCCGCCGGGGTGCTCACCGGCGCGCCCGCCGCCGGGGCCGGGGGAGTGGCCTCCGTGCTGGCCCGGCTCACCCGGCGCGTCGATCTGGTGCAGATGGCGGTCCGCGCCGGCGCTGCCGACTCGCTCCCGCCCGACCTGGACACCGGCGAGCAGTTGCTGATCGTCAACGACTTCCCACACGGCTTTGACGACCGCGCCGTCACGCAACTGCGCTATCTCGCCGACGAAGGCCCCTCGGTCGGTGTCCACCTGCTGATGGTGGCCGACAGGGCGGACGCCAGTGCGTACGGCCCGGTGCTCGGCCCGCTGTGGCGGTCGCTGCTGCGGCTCACCCCGGTCGCTGACGACCACCTGGCCGACCCGTGGGTCGGCCACGCCTGGACGTACGAACCGCTCAGGGCACCGCAGGGCAGCCGGGTGCTGGAACAGGTGCTGGCGAGGGTGGCCGAGGCCCGGCGCACGGGCCACCGCTGAGACGGCCCCGCCGGGCCTCCATCAACAACCCGACCTGGCTCTTTGCGTTGTCTTTACCATTTGCTTTACCTCCCCTTGGGATTTCCTGTACCGTTGTCAGGGCGGAGGGGAGTACTCCCGATCGCGGCGTTCCCGTCAGTACGGACTGTGACCGGTCCCGGGGCGTCGGCCAGGTGCGCAGCCCGCGTACCCAGGTGGAAGAGACCTCCGGCAGCGACGACGCTGATCCAGAGCCGTAGCAAACTGCCGGAGGCGCAGTGGACGTTTCATGGACCCTCTGGGCCCTGACCATCATCGGTCTGGCCGCCCTGATCGCCGTCGACTTCTTCATCGGGCGCAAGCCCCATGACGTATCGACGAAGGAAGCCGGGATCTGGACCATTGTCTGGATCGCGCTGGCCGCGCTCTTCGGGCTCGGCCTGCTGGTCTTCGGCGACAGCCAGGCGTCCGGCGAGTTCTTCGCCGGTTTCATCACCGAGAAGTCGCTCAGCGTCGACAACCTCTTCGTCTTCGTCCTGATCATGGCGAAGTTCTCGGTGCCCTCCCACCTCCAGCAGCGGGTACTGCTGTTCGGTGTGCTGATAGCCCTGGTCCTGCGGGCGGTCTTCATCGCCGCCGGCGCCGCGGTCATCGCCAACTTCTCGTGGGTCTTCTACATCTTCGGCGCGTTCCTGATCTACACCGCCTGGAAGCTCATCCAGGAGGCGCGGGCCGACGAGGACGAGGACGACTTCGAGGAGAACCGCCTGCTGAGGTCCATCGAGCACCGCTTCGGTGTCGCCGACAGGTACCACGGCACCAAGCTGTTCATCCGGAACAACGGCAAGCGGGTGATGACCCCGCTGATGGTGGTCATGCTCGCCATCGGCACCACCGACGTGCTGTTCGCGCTGGACTCCATCCCCGCGATCTTCGGCCTGACCCAGGACCCGTACATCGTCTTCACGGCCAACGCCTTCGCCCTGATGGGCCTGCGTCAGCTCTACTTCCTCATCGGGGGCCTGCTGAAGAAGCTGGTCCACCTCAGCTACGGCCTGTCGGTGATCCTCGGCTTCATCGGCGTGAAGCTGGTACTGCATGCGCTGCACGAGTCCGGGGTGGCTGTCCCCGAGATCTCCATCCCGTTCTCGCTGACCGTCATCTGCGGCGTGCTCGTGGTCACCACGATCACCAGCCTCATCGCCAACAAGAAGCAGGAGGCGGCGCGGGCCGCGGAGGCGGCGGAGGCCGACGAGAAGAGAAGGAGCGTCGACGCCTGAACCGGGGCGACGCCCGCCGCGTGGTGGGCAGTGTGGAGTGAGACCGGTACGGCCGGTGTGTGCGGATGGCGTTCCGCACACACCGGCCGTCACTCGTTCGGGTGAAAGCTGTCCCGGCCGGCGATGAGGCCTACGGGGCCGTCACCTCACCAGCCGCGCTCGCGCCACACGGGCAACCGGGGCCGCTCGTCACCGAGTGTGGTGTCGTGACCATGGCCCGGATAGACCCAGGTCTCGTCCGGCAGTTGGTCGAAGAGCTTGGTCTCCACATCGTGGATCAGGCTCGCGAACGCCTTGGGGTCCTTGTGTGTATTTCCGACCCCGCCGGGGAATAGACAGTCCCCGGTGAACACGTGCGGCGCGCCGTGCGGGTCGTCGTAGACCAGCACGATGGAACCCGGGGTGTGCCCCGTCAGGTGGCGGGCGGTCAGGGCGACCCGGCCGACCCGGACCGTGTCGTTGTCCGCGACGGGCACATCGGTCGGCACCGGGATGCCCTCCGCGTCGTACTCCCCGGCATGCGTACGTGCACCGGTCGCCGCGACCACCTCGGCCAGCGCCTGCCAGTGATCGGCGTGCCGGTGGGTGGTGACGACGGACGCGATGCCGTCGTCCCCGATCAGCCGCAGCAGCGTCTCCGCGTCATTGGCCGCGTCGATCAGGAGCTGCTCACCGGTGGTGCGGCAGCGCAGCAGATACGCGTTGTTGTCCATCGGGCCGACGGCGACCTTGGAGATCATCAGATCCGTCAGCTCGTGCACATCCGCGGGCCCGCCGACCCTGACCGCTCCGCTGTACGTCATACATCTCAGCCTATAGCGGGGGCAGGGCCGGAAGCGGGCCTCCGCTCACCGTGAGGCCGGAGCCGTCGCGCCGCCCGCAGAGCCAGCCGAGCAGCTCCGGGGCCGTGCCGCTGACGGCCACCGGGTCGCCCGCGGCGCCGCCGCCCGTGGTCCAGGTCCGGCCCTTGTCGTCGGTCACCGTCGTCGCCACCACGGTGGGGTTGCCGCTGAAGCGGTCCGCGAGGAACTCGATCTCCCGGACCGTGAACTCGTCGGGCAGGTCCTCCAGCTCGTAGCCGGCCCCCAGGTCGATGTGGTGCAGCTCGACCTCGGCCAGGCGGCGGAAGGGAATCCGGTACGCGGGGTCCGTGACCCCGTTACGCAGGGTGACCGTGCGGGACCAGTCGGCGGGAGCGTCCGTGGCGGCCAGGAAGCGGTCGTGGCTGGCGTGCAGCTCGGCCAGTTGGTCCTCGGGCGTGCGGGAGGAGTCCCGCTCGATGTCGGAGTTTCGGATTTCGCCGCTCGCGTACATGGGACGGTCCTGGAGAACATTTACCAGGGCGTCGGCGTTGAGAGACAGGTGGGCGAGGACATGTCCCCGGCTCCAGTCCGGCAGGAGCGACGGCCCGGCGAGCGAGTCGGCGTCGAGACGGGCCGCCGTCGCGAGCAGCCGGCCGGTCGCCTCGCGGACGGCGTCCAAGTCGTGCACATGATCGTTCATGACGCCGAGCCTAGCGCCGGCACTCGTTCGGGTGAAGGAGGGTGAGGAGGACCGTAAATCGAATGCGCGTGCTATAAGCTCAGGATCGCAAGTTTCTTCCAACGCTGTGGCGCCCCCCATACCCTGGGACAGGGGCTCAGTTCCCCCATTCTCTCCAGAAAGGTGCGGACCGGCGTGGCCGACCGTCTCATCGTCCGTGGCGCGCGCGAGCACAACCTGAAGAACGTCTCGCTCGACCTCCCCCGTGACTCCCTCATCGTCTTCACCGGGCTTTCCGGGTCGGGCAAGTCCTCCCTCGCGTTCGACACGATCTTCGCCGAGGGCCAGCGCCGCTACGTGGAATCGCTCTCCTCGTACGCCCGGCAGTTCCTCGGCCAGATGGACAAGCCGGACGTCGACTTCATCGAGGGCCTCTCGCCCGCCGTCTCCATCGACCAGAAGTCGACCTCGCGCAACCCGCGCTCGACGGTCGGCACCATCACCGAGGTGTACGACTACCTCCGGCTGCTCTTCGCCCGGATCGGCAAGCCGCACTGCCCCGAGTGCGGCAGGCCGATCGCCCGCCAGTCGCCCCAAGCCATCGTCGACAAGGTGCTCGCACTGCCCGAGGGCAGCCGCTTCCAGGTGCTCTCGCCGCTGGTGCGGGAACGCAAGGGCGAGTTCGTGGACCTCTTCACCGATCTGCAGACCAAGGGCTACAGCAGGGCCAGGGTGGACGGCGCGACGGTCCAGCTCGCCGAGCCGCCCAGACTCAAGAAGCAGGAAAAGCACACCATCGAGGTGGTCGTCGACCGCCTCACGGTCAAGGACAGCGCCAAGCGCCGGCTGACCGACTCCGTCGAGACGGCACTCGGCCTGTCCGGTGGCATGGTCGTGCTCGACTTCGTCGATCTGGTCGAGGACGACCCCGAGCGTGAGCGGATGTACTCCGAGCACCTCTACTGCCCGTACGACGACCTGTCCTTCGAGGAGCTGGAGCCCCGCTCCTTCTCGTTCAACTCCCCCTTCGGCGCATGCCCGGACTGCACGGGCATCGGTACGCGGATGGAGGTCGACCCGGAGCTGATCGTCCCCGACCAGGAGGCATCGCTCGACGACGGCGCGATCCACCCCTGGTCGCACGGCCACACCAAGGAGTACTTCGGCCGTCAGATCGACGCGCTCGCCGAGGCCCTCGGCTTCCGTACGGACATCCCCTGGGCCGGACTGCCGCAGCGCGCCAGGAAGGCCCTGCTGTACGGGCACAAGATCCAGACCGAGGTGCGCTATCGCAACCGGTACGGGCGCGAGCGCGCCTACACGAAGCCGACCTTCGAGGGCGCGGTCCAGTTCGTCAAGCGGCGCCATGCCGAGGCCGAGAGCGACTCGGGCCGGGAGCGCTTCGAGGGCTATATGCGCCAGGTGCCCTGCCCCGCCTGTGAGGGCACCCGGCTGAAGCCGCTCGTCCTCGCGGTGACGGTGATGGAGAAGTCCATCGCCGAGATCGCCGCGATGTCGATCAGTGAGTGCGCCGAGTTCCTCGGCCGGCTCAGGCTGAACGCCCGCGACAAGAAGATCGCCGAGCGGGTGCTCAAGGAGGTCAACGAGCGGCTGAGGTTCCTGGTCGACGTGGGCCTCGACTACCTCTCGCTGAACCGCGCGGCGGGCACCCTGTCCGGCGGCGAGGCCCAGCGCATCCGGCTCGCGACCCAGATCGGCTCCGGCCTGGTCGGCGTGTTGTACGTACTCGACGAGCCGTCCATCGGCCTGCACCAGCGCGACAACCACCGGCTGATCGAGACCCTGGTCCGGCTCCGGGACATGGGCAACACCCTCATCGTCGTCGAGCACGACGAGGACACCATCAAAGTCGCCGACTGGGTTGTCGACATCGGCCCCGGGGCCGGCGAGCACGGCGGCTGGGTCGTCCACTCCGGATCGCTCAAGGAACTCCTCGCCAACGACGAGTCGATCACCGGCCAGTATCTGACCGGCAAGCGGTCGATCCCCCTGCCGGAGATCCGCCGCCCGGTCGACCCTTCGCGCGTGCTCACCGTGCACGGCGCCCGGGAGAACAACCTCCAGGACATCGACGTCTCCTTCCCGCTCGGTGTGCTCACCGCGGTCACCGGTGTTTCCGGTTCCGGGAAGTCGACCCTGGTCAACGACATCCTGTACACCCACCTCGCCCGCGAGCTGAACGGCGCGAAGTCGGTGCCCGGGCGGCACACCCGGGTCGACGGCGACGACCTGGTCGACAAGGTCGTGCACGTCGACCAGTCGCCGATCGGCCGTACGCCCCGGTCCAACCCGGCCACGTACACCGGAGTCTTCGACCATGTCCGCAGACTGTTCGCGGAGACGATGGAGGCGAAGGTGCGCGGCTATCTGCCGGGCCGCTTCTCCTTCAACGTCAAGGGCGGTCGCTGCGAGAACTGCTCCGGCGACGGCACGATCAAGATCGAGATGAACTTCCTGCCGGACGTGTACGTGCCGTGCGAGGTCTGCCATGGGGCGCGCTACAACAGGGAGACCCTGGAGGTCCACTACAAGGGCAAGTCCATCGCCGAGGTGCTGGACATGCCGATCGACGAGGGCCTGGAGTTCTTCGAGGCCGTCCCCACCATCGCCCGTCATCTGCGCACCCTCAACGAGGTGGGTCTCGGTTACGTCAGGCTCGGCCAGTCCGCGCCGACGCTGTCCGGCGGTGAGGCGCAGCGCGTGAAGCTGGCGAGCGAGCTCCAGAAGCGGTCCACAGGGAGCACGGTCTACGTGCTGGACGAGCCGACCACCGGTCTGCACTTCGACGACATCAGCAAGCTCATCTCGGTGCTCTCGGGGCTGGTCGACAAGGGCAACTCGGTGATCGTCATCGAGCACAACCTCGATGTGATCAAGACCGCCGACTGGGTCATCGACATGGGCCCGGAGGGCGGTAGCGGCGGCGGTCTCATCGTGGCCGAGGGAACGCCGGAGTACATCGCGTCGGTACCGGCCAGCCACACCGGGAAGTTCCTCCAGGACATCCTGGACGCGGACCGGGTCAGCGCGGCGACGGTGCCGGCCGCGCGTAAGCCGGCCCGCCGGACGGC
>DATCWZ010000072.1:0-3058 GCA_036566065.1 Streptomyces sp.
CGGACCAGTCGGTCCGGGGCAGCCCCTGTACCCGCTCAGGCGCTACGCGCCCTACGCTTCCTTCGTCAGGTTCGGGCCGCCGCCTGCCGCCTGCTCGATCGGCGGGGCGTCGGGCAGCGCCGACTTCTCCTCGCCGCGGAACGAGAACTTCCGCTCCTCGCCGTCGCCCTCCGTGTCCACGACCACGATGTGCCCCGCGTGCAGCTCACCGAAGAGGATCTTCTCGGAGAGGATGTCCTCGATCTCGCGCTGGATCGTCCGGCGCAGCGGCCGGGCGCCCATCACGGGGTCGTACCCCTTCTTCGCCAGGAGCGACTTGGCGGTCGGGCTGAGCTCGATGCCCATGTCGCGGTCCTTGAGCCGCTCGTCCACCTTGGCGATCATGAGGTCGACGATCTGGATGATGTCTTCCTCGGTGAGCTGGTGGAAGACGACCGTGTCATCGACACGGTTGAGGAACTCCGGCCGGAAGTGCTGCTTCAGCTCTTCGTTGACCTTGTTCTTCATGCGCTCGTAGTTCGTCCGCACATCGCCCTGGGCGGCGAAGCCCAGGTTGAAGCCCTTGGAGATGTCCCGGGTCCCGAGGTTGGTCGTCATGATGATGACCGTGTTCTTGAAGTCCACGACCCGGCCCTGGGAGTCGGTCAGGCGGCCGTCCTCCAGAATCTGGAGCAGTGAATTGAAGATATCGGGGTGGGCCTTCTCGACCTCGTCGAAGAGGACGACGGAGAACGGCTTGCGGCGCACCTTCTCGGTGAGCTGGCCGCCCTCCTCGTATCCCACGTAACCGGGAGGAGAACCGAAGAGGCGGGAAACCGTGTGCTTCTCGCTGAACTCCGACATGTCAAGAGCGATCAGCGCGTCCTCGTCGCCGAAGAGGAATTCGGCGAGCGTCTTGGAGAGCTCGGTCTTACCGACACCGGACGGGCCGGCGAAGATGAACGAGCCGCCGGGACGCTTCGGGTCCTTCAGCCCGGCGCGCGTACGCCGGATCGCCTGCGAGAGCGCCTTGATGGCGTCCTTCTGGCCGATGACGCGCTTGTGGAGTTCGTCCTCCATGCGCAGCAGACGGGAGGATTCCTCCTCCGTCATCTTGAAGACCGGGATACCGGTGGAGGCGGCCAGGACTTCGGCGATCAGCTCGCCGTCGACCTCGGCGACGACATCCATGTCGCCGGCCTTCCATTCCTTCTCCCGCTTGGTCTTCCCGGCCAGGAGCTGCTTCTCCTTGTCGCGGAGGGACGCGGCCTTCTCGAAGTCCTGGGAGTCGATGGCCGACTCCTTGTCGCGGCGGACTGCCGCGATCTTCTCGTCGAATTCGCGCAGGTCCGGCGGCGCGGTCATCCGGCGGATACGCATCCGGGAGCCGGCCTCGTCGATCAGGTCGATCGCCTTGTCCGGCAGGAAGCGGTCGGAGACGTACCGGTCGGCCAGGGTGGCGGCCTGGACCAGTGCCTCGTCGGTGATGGAGACCCGGTGATGGGCCTCGTAACGGTCACGGAGGCCCTTGAGGATCTCGATGGTGTGCGGCAGCGTCGGCTCGTTGACCTGGATGGGCTGGAAGCGGCGCTCCAGCGCGGCGTCCTTCTCCAGGTGCTTGCGGTACTCGTCGAGCGTCGTGGCACCGATGGTCTGCAGCTCGCCCCGCGCCAGCATGGGCTTGAGGATGCTCGCGGCGTCGATCGCGCCCTCGGCGGCGCCCGCGCCCACGAGGGTGTGGAGCTCGTCGATGAACAGGATGATGTCGCCGCGGGTGCGGATCTCCTTGAGCACCTTCTTCAGGCGCTCCTCGAAGTCACCGCGGTAGCGGGAGCCCGCCACCAGCGCACCGAGGTCGAGGGTGTAGAGGTGCTTGTCCTTGAGGGTCTCGGGCACCTCGCCCTTGACGATCGCCTGTGCCAGGCCCTCGACGACGGCGGTCTTGCCGACGCCGGGCTCGCCGATGAGGACCGGGTTGTTCTTGGTGCGGCGGGACAGCACCTGCATGACCCGCTCGATCTCCTTCTCGCGCCCGATGACCGGGTCGAGCTTGGATTCACGGGCCGCCTGCGTGAGGTTCCGGCCGAACTGGTCGAGCACCAGGGACGTGGAGGGCGTGCCCTCCGCGGGGCCGCCGGCAGTGGCCGCCTCCTTGCTGCCCGAGTACCCGGAGAGCAGCTGGATGACCTGCTGCCGCACTCGGTTCAGGTCGGCGCCCAGCTTCACGAGGACCTGGGCGGCGACGCCCTCGCCCTCGCGGATGAGGCCGAGCAGGATGTGCTCCGTGCCGATGTAGTTGTGGCCGAGCTGAAGGGCCTCGCGGAGCGAGAGCTCCAGGACCTTCTTGGCTCGGGGCGTGAAGGGGATGTGCCCGGACGGGGCCTGCTGGCCCTGGCCGATGATCTCCTCCACCTGCTGGCGGACCGCCTCGAGCGAAATCCCGAGGCTCTCCAGGGCCTTAGCGGCGACACCCTCACCCTCGTGGATAAGGCCCAGGAGGATGT
Organism: Streptomyces sp.; assembly: GCA_036566065.1. Taxonomy (GTDB): domain Bacteria; phylum Actinomycetota; class Actinomycetes; order Streptomycetales; family Streptomycetaceae; genus Streptomyces. The sequence goes on from DATCWZ010000072.1 coordinate 2,484, forward strand.
GCTCGGTGCCGATGTAGTTGTGGTTGAGCATCCGGGCCTCTTCCTGAGCCAGGACGACAACCCGCCGCGCGCGGTCGGTGAACCTCTCGAACATCGTTAATCGCTCCTCAGAGCGGTCAGGCAGTAAGGGGTCGGTCCCCTCCCTGTCCTTCCGCAGCTTAGTCCCGCAAGCGGGGACCGCTCATTTCAACTGCCGACACCCGTCCATGGCCTCCTGCCCCGAACGCCGACAACTGCTCCAACCCGATGGTGCGAGACGATGTTCCCGCAGGCCAGGCAGATAGCCCTTTCGCCAGTACGCCGATGGCGAACGTGAGACATTCCGGCCCGCGTCTCGCCCCTTCCCACTAGGGATGTCTTACCCGTAACTACTGACAGTCCATGCGGCGTGCCCCGTTTTACTCCGCTACGGGCGAACAACCCCGCGCCGTCGAATGCTCCCATACGCCCCCATCGCGGACGCGTGACGCACTCGATCATGAACTCTGCGTAACCCCGGAGCCGGTTCGGCGGTTCATCGGACATGGTTCGCCTCGTTCCGCCCCCGCGCTCGTCACCCGACGAAGGCGACGACC
>DATCWZ010000498.1:0-3948 GCA_036566065.1 Streptomyces sp.
CAGGCTCGCGGACGGATCGGGCCACCGGCTCACCCCGTGGCACACCGACTGGTCCAGCCAGACCGGCGCCAGCCAGTTGGGCATCCTGCACGGCACAAACCACGACGTGCCCGCGTTCCGCTGGTTCGAGAAGGAGACCGGCACCGTCATGGTTGCCAGCCGGCCGGCGAGCGCCCTCGAACTGCAGCGCCGTGCCGTCGCGCGCACCCGGGACGGCGGTCTGCTCACCGTCGACGGGGCGAGCCGGGGCAACCTGTTCAGCGGCGGCGCCGACCAGCTCGCCCTCGTCCTGTCGATGGCGGCACGGCGCGGTAAGGGGCGCCGCTCGCGCGCCGGTTACTTCGCGTACTTCTCCGACCCGGCCAACGCGGTGCGTACGGCGCTGTCCTTCGTCGCCGAAGCGGTGCGCGAGATCGTCCAGTCCACCCGGGCCCGGATCGGGAAGCAGACGCCGCGGGTCAAGCGCGGCGGCCTCTACCCCTTCATCCGGGCGTTCGCGACCGTCGTCGAGCGCGATGTGGTGGTCGCGGCGGTCATCGGCGACATGTTCGCCGGGCGCACCGTCGTGTACGCCGACCTCGTGGCGTACGACGAGGTCGCCCACCACTCCGGGCCGCGCAGCCGGGATGCCGAGAAGGTGCTCCAGCGGCTCGACCGTTCGCTGGAGCTGCTCACGAAGGTCGCGGAGCACACCCCGCGCACGTACAGGATCGTGCTGCTGTCCGACCACGGCCAGAGCGCGGGGGAGACCTTCGCCGGTGCGTACGGTCTCACGCTCAAGGATCTGGTCCGGGCGGGCTGCGGGCTTCCGGTGCCGCGCAGGGCGCAGCGCACCCGCAGCGCGTCCGAGGCGCGTGACGCGGTACGGATCGCGCTGCACCGGCCGGTCGGCGAACAGGACGCGGAGCATCCCGCGAAGCCGTCCGACCCGGTGGTGCTGGCGTCGGGCAACCTCGGGCTGCTGTCCTTCCCGGACATCGGGGGACGCGCCTCGCGCGAGGAGCTGGACCGCCGTCACCCCGCGCTGCTGAGCACGCTCGCGAACCATCCGGGGATCGGTTTCCTGCTCGTACGGAGCGAGGAGTACGGCTCCGTGGTGCTGGGGCCGGGCGGTGCCGAGGTCCCGGTGGCACAACTGGCGGACGGGGAGGGCCCGCTCGCCGCGTACGGCACCGGCGCGGCGGACGCGGTGCGGCGCACGGACACGTTCCCGCACGTCGCCGATGTGATGGTCAACTCGGTGTACGACCCGAAGACCGGCTCCGTGCACGCGTTCGAGGAGCAGATCGGTTCGCACGGCGGACTCGGCGGTGAGCAGTCCCGGCCGTTCCTGCTGTGGCCGCGTGTGCTGGCGGACCCGGCGGACGGGCTGATGGGCGCGGAGGCCGTGCACCGGGTGCTCGCGCACTGGGTGCGGGAGCTGTCGGGGCCGCAGATACCGGTGCGTCCGGACGAGGCGTCCGGTGTGGAACGGTGAGGGCCGGGTGACCACCGAGGTACCACCGAGCGCTCCGGGGATTGTCAGTGGTGGGCGGCAGGATGGTGGTCATGACGACGAACTCTGCTGTTGTGATCGCCGATCCGGCCTCCTACGCCGCCGCTGTCGAGGAGGCGTCGCAGGCCGCCGCCGCGTACTACGCCACGGGCGAGAGCACGCTCGACGACGACGCGTACGACCGCCTGGCGCGGGGGATCGCGGCGTACGAGGAGCGCAATCCGCAGGAGACGCTGGACGCCTCGCCGACGGGCAAGGTCGCGGGCGGAGCGGCCCTCGGAGACGTACCGCACACCGTGCCCATGCTCTCCCTGGACAATGTGTTCTCCGCCGAGCAGTTCACCGCCTGGACCGCGTCCCTGGAGCGGCGCATCGGACGCCCCGTCACCGCGTGGAGCGTGGAGCCCAAACTCGACGGCCTCGCGGTCGCCGCCCGCTACCGCGAGGGCAGGCTGGAGCAGCTCATCACCCGCGGCGACGGCACGGCGGGTGAGGACGTCTCGCACGCGAGAGGCACCGTCGTCGGCCTCCCCGAGCTGCTCGCCGACCCCGTCACGATAGAGATCCGCGGCGAGATCCTCATGACGAACGAGCAGTTCGAGCGGGCCAACACGGCGCGTACGGAACACGGCGGCGCACCCTTCGCCAACCCGCGCAACGGGGCGGCGGGCTCCCTGCGCGCCAGGGACCGGGCGTACCGGGTGGAGATGACCTTCTTCGCCTACGGGGCCCTCGCGCTGCCCGGTTCCGGTGAGCTGACGGCCACCCTGGCCGACCTCCCGTACAGCGAAACCCTCCGCTATGCCGAACGGCTCGGCGTGCACACCGCCGCCGACACGGAGGTGGCTCCGCGCACGGTCGGCACGGCCGAGGAGGTGCTGGCCGGGGTGGCCGCCATCGCCGCGGCGCGCGCGTCGCTGCCGTTCGGGATCGACGGCATAGTCATCAAGGCGGACCTCGCGGCCGACCAGCACGACGCCGGATCGGGTTCGCGCGCCCCGCGCTGGGCCATCGCGTACAAACTGCCCGCCGTGGAGAAGGTGACCCGGCTGCTGGGCGTCGAGTGGAACGTCGGCAGGACCGGCATCATCGCGCCGCGCGCCGTGCTGGAGCCGGTCGAGATCGACGGATCGACCGTCGGCTTCGCCACCCTGCACAACCCGGCCGACATCACCCGCCGTGATCTGCGCGTGGGAGACCATGTGATGGTCTACAAGGCGGGCGACATCATCCCCAGGATCGAGGCGCCTGTCGCCCATCTGCGGACCGGCGCCGAGACGCCGGTCGAATTCCCGCAGACGTGCCCGCAGTGCGGCTCCGAGATCGACACCAGCGAGCAGCGCTGGCGCTGCGTCCGCGGCCGCGACTGCCGCCTCGTCGCCTCCGTGACGTACGCGGCGGGCCGCGACCAGCTCGACATCGAGGGCCTGGGATCGACCCGCGTCGTCCAGCTCGTCGACGCCGGACTCGTCAGGGACTTCGCCGATCTGTTCACCCTGGAGCGGGACAAGCTGCTCGCCCTGGACCGGATGGGCGAGACCTCCACCGACAATCTGCTCGCGGCGATCGACACGGCCAGGACCCGCCCGCTGTCCCGCGTCTTCTGCGCGCTGGGAGTACGCGGCACGGGGCGCTCCATGTCCCGGCGGATCGCCCGGTACTTCGCCACGATGGACCGGATCACCGCCGCCGACACCGAGACACTCCAGCGGGTCGACGGCATCGGCACGGAGAAGGCGGCCTCGGTGGTCGCGGAGCTGGCGGAACTGGCACCGCTGATCGCGAAGCTGGTGGCCGCCGGGGTCAATATGACCGAGCCCGGTGCGACACCTCCTCCGGAGGACGGGGAGGAGCGGGCGGCCGGGGGGCCGCTCGACGGGATGACCGTCGTCGTGACGGGCGCCATGACCGGAATCCTGGAGAAGCTCTCGCGCAACGAGATGAACGAGCTGATCGAACGGGCCGGAGGGAAGTCCTCGTCCAGCGTCTCCAAGCGCACGAGCCTCCTGGTCGCCGGCGAGAAGGCAGGATCCAAGCTGGCCAAGGCCGAGAGCCTGGGCATTCGGATCGCCGCGCCCGAGGAGTTCGCCCACGTCGTCGCGCCGTTCCTGGCCGTGGCAGCGGTGGGGGAAGCGGAATGAGTCGAAGCTGATCCTTTGAATCGCGCAGAAAGTAGCTTTCCCTCTCCCCTTATTGCATAGTGATGGTTCGGTCATGCCTCGCTATCAGCGGGTCGAGTGCAGTGCGAACGGCGACGAAAGGCCGGGGGTGAGGGCGATGAGTTCTTTGCGGGAAGGGCGGCGGCACATCCGCCCGGTCCACCCGTGGCCGGGCGGGCACCCCGGTTCCGGGAGCCGCAAGGCCGCCACCCGGGGGCTGGCCCTGGACCTCGGCAGCTCCAGGACCCGTGCCTGGGTGCCCGGCCGGGGCATCGTCATGGGCCCCGCCGCCGA
>DATCWZ010000518.1:0-4988 GCA_036566065.1 Streptomyces sp.
CACGGCCCGGTAGGCCGCGGATATGCCGGGCCCGACCGTCGTCGGCGGGGGTGATGCGAGCCGCTCGGAGCTGCGCGGCGGGGCCTCGTACAGCGGCGGGGAAGGAGCCTGGAGCGTACGGGGACGGGGACGGCCAGAGCCGCCCAGCACCTCCCGGTCGTCGTCGCCCCAGCCGGGAGGCGTGTCCCGGTCCAGCAGCCGCTGGTTCAGCGGGGTCGTCCCGGCGCCGGGCAGCCGGGAGCCGCGTATCACGGGATCCGGTTCCGGCGGCAGGGCGCCCGGGTCGATCAGGGCCGTGATCAGATTGGCGACCCGCTGTTTCGTCGGGCCGGGAAGCAGCCGCAGGGACACCGCGGCCGCCACCGCGGCCAGACTGAGGCTGTACATCACGACGACCCAGGTCGCGGGTGGCCGGCCCGCGTACAGCCCATGGATGAGCCCGGCACACCAGGCGGGGTAGGCCAGCGCGTGCAGCGAGCGCCAGCGCCCCGCGATCCCGCCCGGGGTGGCGACGAAGGCACTGCGCAGGGCGCCGGTCGCACCGGCGATGATCATCAGCAGCCCGGCGAGCGCGCCGAAGCCGATCAGACCGGCCGTGCCGCTCACTCCGAGACCGAAGGGTACGAGCGCGCCGATCAGTTCGACGTGTCCGAGCGAGACCTTCACGGTGGCGTGCAGCAGAAGGAAGCCGAGCGAGGCGAAGGCGGCGGTCCGGTGGATCGCCTGGCCCACCAGTCGCTGACGCACGGAGAGGAACAGCCGGTCGGTGGCCAGCAGGCCCCAGACCACGGCCGCGGAAAGCGAGACCAGTGTGAGGACACCGGTCGTGAAATCGAAAGCGGCGCGCAAGTCGTCGCTCCCTGCGATGGCGAGCAGGGGAATGAGCACCACGGCGGCGACGGTCAGACCGCCCTGCGCCGGGCGGCTCAGTCCCGGGCTCATTGTGGGGGATGAGCGGATCCTGCGATGAGGTTTCATGGGGGGCGACTCCGAATGGTTCGGCAAAGCGGTCCCGTTGCCGCATGCTAAGTCGCCGCATACCAGCCGGTACGACGTTTGAACGGTTGCCCCGATACAAGGCAGTACGCGAAGTAACCTCCGAGCTGTGCAGGTCTTGGGCAGGGATCGTGGCGGGAGCGTAGCGGCCGGTTCCGGAGTCATAACGGTCATCGCGAACCGCCTCCCCTCGGCCCGCTCCGGCTACGCCCGGAAGGGCGCCGGCCACTGTGCGGTACCCTGGCGCCATGCGTGCCGTACGCCTTCTGCTTAGCGAGCCGCGCTGATCAGTCCCGGCCGGTGAGAAACCCCGGCCGGAATCGGCGCGGCGTCCCCTCCTGTGCGAGGGGATTTTTCGTTTTCGTAGACGTGTCGTCCGTGGGCACGGGCGCCGGCAGATGTCGATCGATGGAGCTTTGAGGATCATGAGCGAGACGAATTCCGCAGCCGAGGTGGCTGCGCCGCACCGCTACACGGCCGCGATGGCCGCCGACATCGAGGCACGCTGGCAGGACTTCTGGGACGCCGAGGGGACGTACGAGGCGCCGAACCCGTCCGGTGATCTGGCGGACGGATCGGCACTCGCCGCCAAGCCGAAGAAGTTCATCATGGACATGTTTCCGTACCCCTCCGGTACGGGGCTGCACGTCGGCCACCCGCTGGGCTACATCGCCACCGACGTCTTTGCCCGCCACCAGCGGATGACCGGGCACAACGTCCTGCACACCCTGGGCTTCGACGCCTTCGGCCTGCCCGCCGAGCAGTACGCCGTACAGACCGGCACGCACCCCCGGGTCTCCACCGAGGCCAACATGGAGAACATGAGGTTCCAGCTCCGCCGGCTGGGCCTGGGCCACGACAAGCGCCGCTCGTTCGCCACGATCGACCCGGACTACTACCGGTGGACCCAGTGGATCTTCCTGCAGATCTTCAACTCCTGGTACGACCCCGACGCCCGCCGGGCCCGGCCGGTCACCGAACTGGTCGCGCAGTTCGAGAGCGGTGACCGCGCCACCCCCGACGGCCGTGACTGGAGCGCGCTGACCGCCGTCGAGCGCGCCGACATCCTGGGCGAGTACCGCCTGGCGTACGCCTCCGACGCCCCCGTCAACTGGTCGCCCGGGCTGGGCACCGTACTGGCCAACGAAGAGGTGACCGCGGACGGCCGCTCCGAGCGCGGCAACTTCCCCGTCTTCAAGGCCAAGCTGCGCCAGTGGAACATGCGGATCACGGCCTACGCCGACCGGCTGCTGGCGGACCTGGACGGGCTGGACTGGCCCGAGGCGATCAAGCTGCAGCAGCGCAACTGGATCGGCCGCTCCGAGGGCGCGCGCGTCGCCTTCCCGGTCGACGGAGCCGGTGACATCACCATCTTCACCACCCGTCAGGACACCCTGTTCGGAGCCACCTACATGGTGCTGGCACCCGAGCACGAGCTGGTCGAGCGGATCATCCCGGCTTCCTGGCCCGAGGGGACCCACCCGGTGTGGACCGGCGGCCACGCCAGTCCCGCCGAGGCCGTTACGGCGTACCGCAAGCAGGCCGCTGCCAAGTCCGACGTCGAACGGCAGGCCGAGGCCAAGGACAAGACCGGCGTCTTCACCGGTGCGTACGCGACCAACCCCGTCAGCGGCGAGAAGATCCCCGTCTTCATCGCCGACTACGTCCTGATGGGCTACGGCACCGGCGCGATCATGGCCGTGCCGGCGCACGACACGCGCGACTTCGCCTTCGCACGCGCCTTCGAGCTCCCGATGCGCTGTGTCGTCGAGCCGTCCGACGGCCGGGGCACCGACACCACGACGTGGCCGGACGCGTTCGCCTCGTACGACGCGAAGCTGGTCAACTCCGCGAACGACGAGATCTCGCTGGACGGCCTGGGCGTCGTCGACGCCAAGGCGAAGATCACCGAATGGCTGCGCGAGCGCGGCGTCGGCGAGGGCACGGTCAACTACCGGCTGCGTGACTGGCTGTTCAGCCGGCAGCGCTACTGGGGCGAACCGTTCCCGATCGTGTACGACGAGGAGGGCATCGCCCACCCGCTGCCCGAGTCGATGCTGCCGCTGGAACTGCCCGAGGTCGAGGACTACTCACCGCGGACCTTTGACCCGCAGGACGCCAACACCCGGCCCGAGACCCCGCTGTCCCGGAACGCCGACTGGGTCAACGTCACCCTCGACCTGGGCGACGGGGCCGGCCCCCGCCCGTACCGCCGCGAGACCAACACCATGCCGAACTGGGCGGGTTCCTGCTGGTATGAGCTGCGCTACCTGGACCCGCACAATGACCAGCGGCTGGTCGACCCGGAGATCGAGCAGTACTGGATGGGGCCGCGCGAGGGGCAGCCCACCGGCGGCGTCGACCTGTACGTGGGCGGCGCCGAGCACGCCGTACTGCACCTGCTGTACGCGCGCTTCTGGTCCAAGGTGCTGCACGACCTGGGGCACATCTCGTCCGCCGAGCCGTTCCACAAGCTGTACAACCAGGGCATGATCCAGGCGTTCGTGTACCGGGACAGCCGGGGCATCCCGGTGCCCGCCGCCGAGGTCGAGGAGCGGGACGGGGCGTTCTATTACCGGGACGAGAAGGTCAGCCGGGTCCTGGGCAAGATGGGCAAGTCCCTGAAGAACGCCGTGACGCCCGACGAGATCTGCCGGGAGTACGGCGCGGACACCCTGCGCCTGTACGAGATGGCGATGGGTCCCCTGGACGTGTCGCGGCCCTGGGACACGCGCGCCGTGGTCGGCCAGTACCGGCTGCTGCAGCGGCTGTGGCGCAATGTGGTCGACGAGGAGACCGGAGAGGTCACCGTCGTTGACGCGGAACCCGGCGAGGACACGCTGAGGGCCCTGCACAAGGCCATCGACGGCGTCGGCCACGACATGGCGGGCATGCGCTTCAACACCGCCATCGCCAAGATCACCGAGCTGAACAACCACCTGACCAAGGCCGGCGGCCCGCTCCCGCGCTGCGTGGCCGAGCGGCTGGTGCTGCTGGTGGCGCCGCTGGCGCCACATGTGGCGGAGGAGCTGTGGCACCGGCTGGGCCACAGCGAGTCCGTCGTGCACCAGGACTTCCCGGTCGCCGACCCGGCGTACGTGGTGGACGAGACCGTGACCTGTGTCGTGCAGGTCAAGGGCAAGGTCAAGGCGCGCCTGGAGATCTCCCCGTCGATCACGGACGCGGAACTGGAGGCGCTGGCGCTGGCGGACGCGGGCGTCGTCGCCGCGCTGGGCGGGGCCGGGATCCGCAAGGTGATCGTGCGGGCCCCGAAGCTGGTCAACATCGTGCCCGCCTGACGGGCGGGGCATTTTTCCGGACGGGGTTTTCCCCTACGGGCAGGTTGGGGGTTCAGATGGAACCCCTGGCCTGCCCGTTCCGTTTACGGTGGAGAGGTAACCGGTGTGTCTGTTCACCGCGGGCGGCCGGGCCGACGACCGAGAGGCGCTTCATGGAAGCCGCGATCCTGATCCTGACGCTGTTCTTCGTCGCGTTCCTGGCGCTCGGCGCGTACGTGGGCGTCAAGGCGGTCCGCGCCGCGAAGCGGGGAGTGGACCGTACGATCACGCAGGCACGCCGTTCCGTCGAGGACACCGCACTCCGGGCGAAGAGCTACGGCCAGCCGGGCGTGGCGGGAGAACTCGCACAGTTGCGGCTCACCCTCAGGACATCGATGCGGGCCACCCAGGAGGCACTGCACGCCGGGGTGGCCGAGGACGCCTCACTCGCCGAGTCGGTGAGTCTGTTCCAGCGGCTCAGCGCGCACGGACGCGAGCTCGACGAAGAACTCAAGCGGCTCGAACGCGAACCGGACCGTGCGACCGTCGCCTCGCTGCTCCCGCGCCTCAAGGAGCGTACGGAGCGCATCACGCACTCGGCGGATTCGCTGCGCTGGGCGGCGCGCGACCGGGCGCGGCAGTTCGCCGACGACGATCTGGACGCGCTGAACGCGCAGATCGACGTGGAGGCGGGGGCGCTGCGGCACTGGACGG
>DATCWZ010000703.1:0-2162 GCA_036566065.1 Streptomyces sp.
CCCGTCCACCGTGCAGCCGATCCGGAAGCCGCGCCGCCCCTGCGTGTCGGGCCCGGCCTGTTCGGGCACACAGGCCCCCGGGTCCGGGAACACGTCCCTGAGCGGTTCGCCCGACGCGAGCCGCGCCAGCGCTTCGTACGCGCCGAGGATGTGCGACTTTCCGCTGCCGGCGGCTCCGGTGAACAGCGTGAGCGGGGCGAGCGGAAACACCGCGTGCCGGTGCGGGCCGAAGGCGGTGAGCCTCACCTCGGTGACCACAGGGCGGGCGGGCCGGGCAGGGCGGGTGAGGTCGGCGGACCGGTCGGGGCGGCGCGGTGGGGGCAGCGGGGTGCCGGGCCCCGCGGAGATCGCAGTCATGAGCGGACCGTACGCACGCCGCCGGCCGGTGAACCGTTCCGCCCGGCCTGCGTTCCTACGATCGGGGGATGCCCGCCGCCGTGACCCCCTCGACCTCCATGCCGGTCGGTGCGAGCAGGAAGACATTCCGGTCGACGCGGTGCATGGCGCTGCCGAGCCCGAAGACGACACCGCTGCTGAAGTCCAGGATCCGCTTGGCCACATCGGTCTCGGCCGCCGTCAGATCCAGCAGTACGGGAATCTGCGCGACCAGGTATTCGGCCACCTCCCGCGCGTCGGCGAACACCTGTACCCGCAGGACGACCAGCCGCCGCTGCCCGACCGGGTGACGCTCCTCCGGAAGGGCGCGCTGATCGACCCGGGACGGCCACTCGTTGCGGCCGCGCAGCGGTACGACCTGGGCGAGCCCTTCCCACTGCTCGTCGGTGGCGTCATATCTGCCGTACCTGTCGTACCTGCTCACAGATCCACCCCGTCCGTATGCCGGTTGGCTGTGCGCCGGCCGCGCTCGCTGTTCATCCGGCGATTCTCTCGCCCCTCACCCGTTCGGCGTACCACCGACACGGGTCCCGGCGGGATCGGTACGGTCCGGTACGGGCCCGGCGTCGTCGCCGGGGCGCGTGTCGAGCGGGGTGAAACGTACCGGCAGATGGGCCAGGGCCCGGTGGAAGGGCCCGGGCCGCCAGATCAGTGCGTCCGTCGCGACGGCGAGTTCCAGGTCGCAGAGCTGGCTCGTGAGCTGTTCGATCGCGGTCATCGCGATCAGCAGGGCGGGCTGTTTCGCCGGGCACCGGTGCGGTCCCGTCGACCAGGCGAGGTGGGCGCTGGTGCCGGAGCGCACCGCCGGGTCCGAAGGAGCGGGCAGCGACTGGGCGTTGGCGGCGGCGAAGGAGACCAGCAGCAACTGGCCCGCGCGCAGCGGGACGCCGTGGAACTCCGTGTCGTGGCGCGGGTAGTGCGCCCCCAGATTGGCCAGCGGCGGGTCCCGCCAGAGGACTTCGTTGATGGCCTCGTACGCCGTCATCGCGCCGCCGTGCAGCGAACGCGACCCGGCGTAGCGGGCGGCGCTGAGCATATGGAGCAGCGAGTTGCCGATCAGGTTGGTCGTCGGGTCGTGACCCGCGCTCATGATGAGGGTGATCTGGCGCACCGTCTCGTCGTTGTCGAGCCCGGCCGGATGCTCCAGCAGATAGGTGGTGAGGTCGCGGCGCGGCCTGGCGCGCCGGTCGGCCACCAGGTCGGTGACGACGCGCACGAGGTCGGCGTACCGGGCCGCGGCGTCCTCGGCGGAGTTCATCATGCCCGCGATCCCGTTGACGATGCGGTCGCCGTCCTGGGGCGGCACCCCGAACAGGACGGTGAACACATGGATCGGGAGCCGCCGGGCGTACTGGTCGATGAGGTCGCCGCTGCCGGTGGCCGAGAACTCGGCGATGAGCTGCTGGGCGAGCCGGGCGACCTCGGAGCGCAGGATGTGCGGCTCGATCAGGGCGATGCTGTCGTTGATGGCGTCGCGGTAGCGGGTGTGCTCGGCGCCGTCGCTGAAGAGCGCGGTGGGCCGGTGGCCGAGCACCGGAAGGACCGGGGAGTCGGCGGGTACGGTGGCCTGCCAGGCGCGGGGGTCCTTGGTGAAGGTGTCGGTGTCGCGCAGCAGATCGATGGCCGCCTGGTAGTCGGTGACCAGCAGCGCGTCGATGCCGGGTGCGATCGTGACCCGGGCGAGCGGCCCCTGGTCGCGCAACTGCCGGTAGTGGCCGTGCGGATCGGCGGCGAAGTCGGGGCCGTACAGCGCGAGCGGCCGGTGC
>DATCWZ010000095.1:0-4299 GCA_036566065.1 Streptomyces sp.
TGGGCTGGTCGCGGTCAATGTCTACGCGAGCGCGGGAGAAGGCGCGTCCGGTTCACCGCCCCACCGCTCCTGGAACCACGCCCGCCAGATGTCCACCATCGACTGTCCGGACGCGGGAATCGCGCTGCCGGACGTGCCGGAGGCGGCGCGTCCCGAGGTCAACCGCGAACTGGCGGCGATGGATACCCAGATCACGGATGCCTACCGGCAATTCGCGGACCGGAAGGACGAGATCGCCCGTGATCCCGATCTCGCCCAGAACGCGGTACTCAACCCGCTGAGAAGCAAGCGGACCGCGAGCCTGGACCGGATCGGCGTGGCCATCGAACGCTACGCGGCGCATCGCCCCGCGGGGCTCGACCGCCTCGCGCCCTGCGACATGCGCGCCGACGACGACGACGGCGGCAACGGGGACAACGGCGGCAACGGTGATTACGGCCAGGACGGCGGCCAGGACCAGAACGGCGACCAGGGCGACAATCAGGGCGCCGACCAGGGCCAGGACGGCGGTCAGGACCAGGGCGATAACCAGGGCCAGGACGGCGGCCAGGACCAGGGCGGGGACCAGGGCGGCGACCAGGGACAGCAGGGCAACGGCCCCGACGCCTCCGACTTCGTCGACATCACCACCGTCCAGCCCAACGTCAACCCTCCCCGCCAGCGCCGGGGCGCCTCACGCGGTACGTTCACCACGGACTGCGGCCGTAACGAGAACGGCAAATTCAACTCGGACAATGTCATTGCCGCACCCGGAGTGAGCAATGGCGCTCACCATATGCACGATTACGTCGGAAACCAGGCCAACAACGCCTTCGCAAGCGACGACGATCTGGCCGGCGGTGACACGACCTGCCGGAATCAGGGTGACAAGTCCACGTACTTCTGGCCGGTGCTGCGTCTGCAGAATGGGCAGGACGAGAACGACGTGGACGCCGACGGCGGCGGCAAGGACCAGAACATCGGGGAGATTCAGACCCCGTCCCAGGTGACGCTGAAATTCATCGGGTCCCCCGCCGGAAAGGTCACGGCGATGCCGAAGTTCCTGCGGATCATCACCGGTGACGCGAAGGCGTTCACCAATGGCAACGCCAACGCCAATGCCTCCTGGAGCTGCACCGGATTCGAGAACCGCCAGCTCAAGGACAAATATCCGATCTGTCCCGAGGGCAGCAAGGTGGTTCGGTCGTTCGCCTTCCAGAGCTGCTGGGACGGGAGGAACACCGACAGCGCCAATCACCGCACCCATACGGCGTTCGCCCAGGACGACGGGCGCTGCCCGGACGGCTTCAAGGCGATTCCGCAACTGACGCAGCGCATCGTGTACGACGTCCCGCCGGGCCCCGGCTTCGCCGTCGACTCGTTCCCCGAACAGTTGCACAAGCCCGTCACCGATCACGGTGACTTCATCAACGTCTTCGACCCGAAGGTGATGAACAAGGTGGTGAGCTGTATCAACACCGGTCGCACGTGCCGCTGACCGGAACCGTCAGGCCGCGGTCCGCGGCCTGACGGCCCCCTTCCCCCCACGGCACACATCCCCCCACACCTGCGCGGTCAGCTCCCGTGGTGACCGGAATGCCGGCCCTCGCTCCCCCCATCACCACTGTTCCCCATGTGGTGAGGCGAGGCGGTCTCCACCGTCCCCCCGAGCCGGCCGCGCAGTGTCGCGACCACCTGCGCGTCGCCGACGGCGACCCATTTCCGGCCGACCAGGTACGAACCGCCGTAGTCGTTGGCCTCGTTGATCCACTCGCGCTGCCCGCGGTCGGTCGCGAAGGTGACCATCACATAACGGCCGTCCGCGGTCTTGCAGTTGGCCTGTCTGATCTCCTCGGCGTCGGTCTGGATGTTCGGTGCGCAGTGCGCCTTCGACGCCAGTTGTTCCAGGGTTCCCGTCGCGGTCGGCGGGACATCGGGCTTGTCGTCGCCGCCGCCGTCGGGGCCCGCGCCGCACGCGGTGAGAAGGGCAAGCCCCGTCAGTACGGCCGCGGCGGCCCGGGGGCCCGGTCCTCGTCGCCAGTCCAGTTGCTTCACCATCGGCCCATCGTGCCCCGGGGGTCCTTCGCGGGGCGGCCGAACAGCGGATTGTTCCCTTTCGGCCGCCGAAGGGCCGTACGCCCGGGGCGTACGGGAGTGACCGGCCCTGCAACGGGCGGTGCGCACCGGCCCGGTTAGGCTGGTCCCATGACGACCGGGGTGCGGCGCAGGATGGGCGTCGATGAGCGCAGACAGCAGTTGATCGGCGTCGCGCTGGAGTTGTTCAGCACCCGCTCCCCCGACGAGGTGTCCATCGACGAGATCGCGGCCGCCGCCGGTATCTCGCGCCCCCTCGTCTATCACTACTTCCCCGGCAAGCAGAGCCTGTACGAAGCCGCGTTGCGACGGGCGGCCGATGAATTGTCGGGCAGCTTCCGGGAGCCGCACGAGGGCCCGCTCGGCGCCCGGCTGCTGCGGGTGATGGACCGGTTCTTCGACTTCGTCGACGAGCACGGCCCCGGCTTCTCCGCGCTGATGCGGGGCGGCCCCGCGGTCGGTTCCTCCTCCACGGCGAACGCCATGATCAACAGGGTGCGGCAGGCGGCGTACGAGCAGATCATCGCCCATCTCGGGGTCGGGGATCCGCCCGCGCGCCTGGAGTTGGCCGTACGGTCATGGGTGTCGCTGGCCGAGTCGACGGCGCTGATCTGGCTGGACGGGCGGCGCATCCCGCGCGCCGAGCTCGAACTGCAACTGGTGCACGACTTCGCCGCGCTCGTCGCGGTGAGCGCCGCGTACAACCAGGAGATGGCGGGTATCGCGCTGCGGGTGTTCGCCCAGGAGCCGGCGGACGGCCCGTTCGGCGACCTGCTGGCGCGCCTTTCGGCCCTGGCCCCCGACGTCCCGGCCCTCCCCCCGCAACGGCTCACCTGAGCACGCCCCGTACCGCCGCCGGCGCCGTCGATCCGCGTACCACCAGCTCCGGCTGGAACACGTACTCCGTGCGCCGCACGGGGCTGCCGCCGATCTCTTCGAGCAGGGCGCCCACCGCGGCCGATGCCATGGCCTGCACCGGCTGGCGCACCGTCGTCAGCGGCGGGTCGGTGAACGCGATGAGCTGCGAGTCGTCGTAGCCGACGACGGACACCTCGCGCGGTACGTCGAGTCCTCTGCTCCGGGCCGCCCTGACCGCGCCGAGCGCCATCAGGTCGCTGCCGCAGACGATGCCGGTGCAGCCCAGGCCGAGCAGCGCCCCGGCGGCGGCCTGGCCGCCCTCGACGCCGAACAGCGTGGAGAAAACGAGGAGTTCGGCCTCCGCGCGGGACAGCCCCGGCACTGCGGCGGCCGCCTCGATGAAGCCGTCCCGCTTGCGGCGGGAGGGGACATAGCGCTGCGGCCCGATGGCCAGGCCGATCCGCCGGTGGCCCAGTTCGGCGAGATGCCCGACGGCCATCCGTACGGCGGCGTGGTCGTCGGGCGAGACGAACGGGGCGCTGATGTGCTCGTTGTAGCCGTTGATCAGGACGAACGGCACGCCCCGGCCGCCGAGCGCGGCGTAGCGCGCCGGGTCGGCCGAGGTGTCGGCGTGCAGCCCGGACAGGAATACGATCCCGCCGACCCCGCGCTCGACGAGCTGCTCGACGAGTTCGTCCTCGGTGGCGCCGCCGGGGAGCTGGGTGCAGAGCACCGGGGTGTAGCCGTGTCCGGCCAGTACCTGCTCGATGGACTGGGCGAACGCCGGGAATATCGGGTTGGTGAGTTCGGGTGTCACCAGTCCGATGAGCCCGGCGCTGCGCTGTCGCGGCCGTACCGGGCGTTCGTATCCGAGGAGGTCGAGCGCCGCCAGCACCCGGTGGCGCGTGGGGTCCGCGACGCCCGGCTTCCCGTTGAGCACCCGGCTGACGGTGGCCTCGCTGACGGCTGCCCGCCCCGCGATATCGGAGAGCCGCAGGGCCGCCGTCCTGGGTGCGGGGAGGGTCACACCGTCCACCACACCGTGGTGTCGGCGGGCAGTTCGAAGGCGGCGCCGTCGGAGGCGTCCACCGGGGCGCTGGCGAGCAGCACCTTCCCGGCCACCGGCATCCGTACCGCACTGCCCGTGGTGTTGACGGTGCAGAGGAAGCCGGGGCGGCCGAACACGAGGACGCCGTCCGGCCCTTCCCGCCAGTCCACCTCGCTCCCGGCGCCGAGTCCGGGGTGGGCCCGCCGGGCGGCGAGCGCGGCCCGGTAGAGCTCAAGGGTGGAGCCCTCGGTGCCGGTCTGCGCCTCGACGGAGAGTCCGCCCCAGGTGTCCGGCTGCGGCAGCCAGCTTCCGCCGCTGCC
>DATCWZ010000820.1:0-9358 GCA_036566065.1 Streptomyces sp.
CGCAGCCGCGGCCCGGTCGGCGGCGCGGGAGCCGATGACGACCTTCTGCCCGGCCCGGGCGAGGCGGTAGGCAAGGCCGCGGCCCTGCGGCCCGGTCCCGCCGATGACGCCCACGGTCAGCCCGGAGACATCGGGAAGGTCCCAGGGGTCCTTGGCTGGGGGCTTGGGTGCGCTGCCGCTGTCATTCGTAGTCATGGCGCCGACCCTACTGCCTGGTAGCGTGCGCCGTTCGCGGAGCACCTCCGGGGCAGAGCCGGCTCCCGTTCGGGTGGAAAGCGGCCAAGCGCCCACCTCCGGCCGGGTGTTGGCGGCATGATGCCGGGCCATGGATGCCGTACGCGTCGCGCTGTTACGTGAAGTCCTCGCCGGAACCGAGTGGCCGGCGGCGGCCCGGCGCTTCGCCGGGACACTGCGGTCGTCGGTCGTGCCGCAGGGCGGCGGGCTGCTGCTGGTGGGGACGGAGGAGTACGAGCCGTGGCACATGGCCGCGCATCTGCTCGACGAGTCCACCTGGTCGGGTCTGCCGCAGCTCAGGCCGACGCTCGTACGGCACCGGGTGGAGCAGGGCGATCCGCCGCATCTGGCGGTCGGGCTGGACCGGATCGAGGCGGCCGGGCGCGGCGAGACGCTGCTGGTGGTTGCCCCCGAGCGGCCGGACGGCGGGCTGCTGGAGCGGGTGCACGGCGCCCGCCGGGCAGGGGCGACGGTGCTGTCCTTGGACGGCGGCGACACGGATGTACGGGACGTGGCGCACGAGGCGCTGACGGTGGCCGCCGAGGACGACATCGACCTGGACACGGTGCAGCACCTGGTCAGCGCGGCGGCCGGGGAGAACGGCGCGCCGGTGAGCCGGGGGCGGCGCTCGTTCCGGGACAGGCTGTCCCGGCTGGCCGACCAGTTGACGGCACCCCCGCCGCCCCGCTGGTGACGCCGCCACCCAGGAGTGTCTACTCGTCCCCGTCCGGCGTCTCCTCCGTACGGTCGTGCCACTTCGGGTCGTTCTCCCACTCCAGGTTGCGTTCGCGCGCCGTGTCCATCGCGCGCCGCGCCTCCTCGGGGGAGGCGTAGGGGCCGAAGCGGTCCTTCGCCGGGCAGTCGGGGCCCTCCTCGACCTTCTTGTGCTCCAGGCAGTAGAACCACTCGCCCGGCTTACCGGCCGCGCGCTTCTTGAACAGGGCCATCGTCGGCTCCTTTCCTCGGTGCCATGCTGCCCCGCACCAGGTCGTTAAACTCGCTGACATGTCTGGCCAGTCGCTCCTCGCACCCGGGGAGATCACCCCCGTCCGTTCCGTTCCCGGCAGGATCCGGCGCCCCGAGTACGTCGGCAAGCCGGGCCCCGCCCCGTACACCGGCCCGGAGATCCAGGACTCCGACACCGTGGAGCGCATGCGGATCGCGGGCCGGATCGCCGCGCAGGCGATGGAGGAGGCCGCCAAGCACATCGCGCCCGGCGTCACCACGGACGAACTCGACCGGGTCGCCCACGAGTTCATGGTCGACCACGGCGCGTACCCCTCGACGCTCGGCTACCGCGGCTTCCCGAAGTCCCTGTGCTCCTCGCTCAACGAGGTCATCTGCCACGGCATCCCGGACTCCACGGTGCTGCGCGACGGCGACATCGTGAACCTCGACGTCACCGCGTACATCAACGGGGTGCACGGCGACAACAACGCCACGTATCTCTGCGGCGATGTCGACGAGGAGTCCCGGCTGCTCGTGGAGCGCACCCGCGAGTCGCTGAACCGGGCCATCAAGGCGGTCAGGCCGGGGCGGCAGATCAATGTGATCGGGCGGGTCATCGAGTCGTACGCGAAGAGGTTCGGGTACGGGGTGGTGCGGGACTTCACCGGGCACGGGATCAACTCCTCGTTCCACTCCGGTCTGATCATCCCGCATTTCGACAGCCCGCGCGCCACGACGGTGATGCGGCCCGGGATGACGTTCACCATCGAGCCGATGCTGACGCTGGGCAGTCATGAGTACGACATCTGGGACGACGGCTGGACCGTGGTGACGAAGGACCGCAGGCGCACCGCCCAGTTCGAGCACACCCTGGTCGTGACGGAGACGGGCGCGGAGATCCTCACGCTTCCGTAGCAGCCCGGGGATTCCGTGGCGGCCGGCCGGCCTACGGAACACGCGCAGGCCTTGACCATCGCTTGACCATGCCCTGGGTCGTTCTTGGATCAGTCGTGACCGGTTTGTTCCCGCGTTCCGGCGGTGAGAGCGGAATCACTGCGCAGCCGGGTTTCGGTGAGGTAAGCCTAGGTTAAGTTAGGTACGCCTCACTCGGCTTTGTCCGACCCTTTACCGCGTTGTCCTCATCTCTGTGGAGCCCCGTATGCGAGCCGTTTGTCTCTCCGTCGTCACCGCCGCCGCGACCGTGGCCGCCCTGACCGCCGTCACGGGGTGCGCGGACAAGAGCGATAGCAACAGCAAGAGTGATGGCGCGATCCAGGTCATCGCCAAGGACGACGCCTGCCAGGTGTCGAAGACGTCGTTCCCGGCCGGCCATGTCGAATTCGCCGTGGACAACAAGGGGTCCAAGGTCACCGAGGTCTACGTCCTGTTCCCCGACGGCCGCATCGTCACCGAGCGGGAGAACATCGGCCCCGGCACCAAGGCGAAGATCACGGCGGAGGTCAAGGCCGGCTCGTACGAGATCGCCTGCAAGCCCGGCATGAAGGGCGACGGCATCCGGCAGAAGGTCGAGGCCACCGGCGGTGGTACGCAGGCCGGGCGCAGCCCGGAGATGGACCAGGCCGTCGCCGCCTACCGCACCTACGTACAGGCGCAGGCCGACGAGACGCTGCCCAAGGTCAAGGTCTTCACGGACGCGGTGGCGGCCGGTGACATCGAGGCCGCGAAGAAGGCGTACGCCGACTCGCGCATCGGCTGGGAGCGCACCGAGCCGGTCGCCGAGTCCTTCGGCGACATCGACCCGAAGGTCGACGTCCGTGAGGACGGCCTGGAGGGCGGCCAGAAGTGGACGGGCTGGCACCGCCTGGAGAAGGCCCTGTGGCAGGACAAGAAGCTCGGCCCGGAGGAGAAGGCGCTCGCCCCCGTCCTCTACAAGGACCTGGTGGACTGGCAGAGCCGGGTCGGCAAGGCCGAGATCACCCCCACCTCGATGGCCAACGGCGCCAAGGAGCTCCTCGACGAGGTCGC
This sequence comes from Streptomyces sp., assembly GCA_036566065.1. Lineage (GTDB taxonomy): Bacteria > Actinomycetota > Actinomycetes > Streptomycetales > Streptomycetaceae > Streptomyces. Next base: position 3,169 of record DATCWZ010000820.1, read on the forward strand.
CACCGGCAAGGTCACCGGTGAGGAGGAGCGGTACAGCCACACCGACCTGGTGGACTTCAAGGCCAACGTCGAGGGTGCCGAGAAGTCGTACGAGCTGCTGAAGCCGATCGCGGCGAAGAACGACGCGGCGCTGACCGCATCCCTGGACAAGGAGTTCGCCGCGCTGAACGCGCTGCTGGACACCTACCGGGCGGACAAGACGACCTACACCTTCACCTCGTACGAGAAGGTCGGCAAGGCGGACCGCAAGAAGCTCTCCGACGCCGTCAACGCCCTGGCCGAGCCGCTGTCCCGGCTCGCCGCCGCGGTGACCAAGTAATCCAGGGCGAGAGGAAGGCTTCAGCCATGCCGGACGGCAAGGACACGCAGAACGACACGCCTGCACTGGAAACCTCCGCGACGGCCCCGTCGCGCCGTGCCCTGCTCGGCTGGGGCGGTGCCGGGCTCGCGCTCGGGGCCGTCGCGGTGGGCGGCACGGTGGCCGCCGTGAGCTCCGGCGGGGACGCCGTACCCGCGGCGGACAGCGGTGCGGCGGGGCCGTTCCACGGTACGCACCAGGCGGGCATCGCCACCGCCGTACAGGACAGGCTGCACTTCGCGGCGTTCGACGTGACGACCCGTGACCGGGCCGAGCTGATCGCCCTGCTCAAGGAGTGGACGAGGGCCGCCGAGCGGATGACGGCCGGGCACGCCGTCGGCGACGGCGCGTACGGCGGCGCGGGCGAAGCGCCCCCGGACGACACGGGCGAGGCGCTCGGCCTGAAACCGTCACGGCTGACGCTCACCGTCGGCTTCGGCCCGTCCCTGTTCGCCAAGGGCCGCTTCGGCCTGGAGGGCAAGCACCCGGAAGCGCTCGTCGAGCTGCCGAAGTTCCCCGGCGACAACCTCGACGCCACCCGCAGCGGCGGCGACCTGTGCGTCCAGGCGTGCGCGGACGACCCGCAGGTCGCGGTGCACGCCATCCGTAACCTCGCCAGGATCGGCATGGGCCGCACCGCGGTCCGCTGGTCGCAGCTCGGCTTCGGCAAGACGTCGTCGACGACGCCCGACGCCCAGACCCCGCGCAACATGCTGGGCTTCAAGGACGGCACCCGGAACATCGCGGGGACCGACACCGCCGCGCTCGACAAGCACGTATGGGTCGGCGGCACGGACAACGCCGGATGGATGACCGGCGGTTCGTATCTGGTGGCCCGGCGCATCCGGATGCACATCGAGACGTGGGACCGCGCCCCGCTCCAGGAGCAGGAGGACATCTTCGGCCGGGACAAGGGCGAGGGCGCACCGGTCGGCAAGTCGAAGGAGCGCGACGAGCCGTTCCTGAAGGCGATGCTGCCCACCGCGCATGTGCGACTGGCCCACCCCGATTCGAACGGCGGGGTGCGGATTCTGCGCCGCGGCTACTCCTTCACCGACGGTACGGACGGTCTGGGGAGGCTCGACGCGGGGCTGTTCTTCCTGGCCTATCAGCGCGACATCCGCAAGGGCTTCATTCCCGTACAGCGCAGCCTCGCGGCGCACGACGCGCTCAACGAGTACATCCAGCATGTGGGTTCGGCTGTCTTCGCCGTCCCGCCGGGCGTCCGCGACAAGGACGACTGGTGGGGCAGGGCGCTGTTCGCATGATCGACGTGACCACCGTAACCAACGTGACCGACACCGTGGAGGGACCTGCATGCTCGGCAACTATCTGATCGGCCTGCGCGAAGGTCTTGAGGCCAGCCTCGTCGTCTGCATCCTGGTCGCGTACGTGGTCAAGACGGGCCGCCGTGACGCGCTGCGCCCGGTGTGGGCCGGGATCGCGTTCGCCTGCACCATCTCCCTGGCCTTCGGCGCCGCGCTGGAGTTCGGTTCCCAGGAACTGACCTTCGAGGCGCAGGAGATGCTCGGCGGTTCGCTGTCGATCATCGCGGTGGGCCTGGTGACGTGGATGGTCTTCTGGATGCGGCGGACCGCCCGGCATCTGAAGAAGGATCTGCACGGCAAGCTGGACGCGGCGCTCGCGATGGGCACCGGCGCGCTGGTGGCGACGGCGCTGCTCGCGGTGGGCCGGGAGGGCCTGGAGACCGCGCTGTTCGTCTGGGCGTCGGTACGGGCCAGCGGTGAGGGCTCGGCGTCGCCACTGATCGGCGTACTCCTGGGCATCGCCACCGCGATCGTGCTCGGCTGGATGTTCTACCGGGGCGCGCTGAAGATCAACCTGTCGAAGTTCTTCACGTGGACGGGCGGCATGCTCGTCATCGTGGCCGCCGGGGTGCTCGCGTACGGTGTGCACGACCTCCAGGAGGCCCGTTTCCTGGGCGGTCTGCAGGACAAGGCGTTCGACATCAGCGCCACGATTCCGCCGGACAGTTGGTACGGCACGCTGCTGAAGGGCGTGTTCAACTTCCAGCCCGACCCGACGGTCCTTCAGGCCACCGTATGGGCCCTCTATCTCATCCCCACACTCGTCCTGTTCCTCGCCCCGGTAGGGTTCGGACGACCAGTTCGGGGAACGGATCAGAAGGCGCAGAAGGCAACGGATGAGAAGGCTGGGTCGGCTGACGGCGGGACTCGCGACGGCGACGGTGCTGAGCGTGACGGTGAGCGGCTGCGTGACGGTGCACGGCGAGCTGGAAGTCGTGCCGGCGGCAACGAAGTCTGAGGCCGCGCGGGCCCTCGCGGACTTCACCGTCGCGTACAACGCGGCGGACAAGGCGTACGATCCGGCGCTCGACGCGGACCGGGTGACCGGTGCGCTCGGCGCCATCAACCAGGCCGGTCTCAAGGCGAGGCACACGAACAACCCGGACGGCAACGCCGCGCACAAGGCGCTGGAGCTGAGCGACGCCTCGTTCGCCATCCCCAAGAAGGCGGGCTGGCCGCGGTGGTTCATCGCGGACACCGACTCCAACCGCGACCAGGACGCCGGGAATCTGGACACCCGCTGGCTGGTGGTGTTCCTGCGTACGGACCCCGGCTCGGTGTGGAAGGCCGCCTACCTGGCGGTGGTCTCCCCCGCGCAGGTGCCCAAGTTCCGGCTGGACAAGGACGGCTGGGCCGAGCCCGCCCCGGTCGCCGGCGACAAGCTCGCCGTGGCGCCCAGGGATCTGAGCGCGGACTACACGGGCTATCTCCAGCAGGGCACGCCCGATGTGTTCGCGCCGGGGCCGACGACCTCGGGCTGGCGCGATACCCGGAGGACCACGAGCCGGGCGGGTTTCTCTTTCCAGTACGTCGACCAGCCGCTGGACAGCGGTACGTTCGCGCCCCTCGGCCTGACGACGGAGGACGGCGGGGCGCTGGCCTTCTTCAGCAGCAAGCACTTCGAGCGGCAGACGGCCGCGCGGGGGCTGCGGCCCGAGGTCAACCCGGACGTCAAGGCGCTGCTGAGCGGCGAGGTGCGGAGCACCCTCACGAAGGAACGGGTGTCCAGCCAGTTGGTGTACATCCCGCGCCGGGGCACCGGGAACGGGGGCGGCAAGGTGCTCGTACTGAACCGGCTGCCCGGCCTGACGTCGGCGCAGGGCTCGTAGAGCCTGTCCGGCGTCGTCCGTACGTCAGCGGCTCAACGCCTCAACGGCTCAACGGCTCAACGGCCAGGCCACCGCGTCCTCGTCGAGCTCGCCGGCGTCCACCGTGTCCGCGTACTGCGCGCAGGCGTCGGTCAGCGTCTCCAGCAGGGAGAGCGGGTCCACCAGGGTGTTCTCGGGCCCCCGGATCCAGTGCACATCCGACTCGCCGGGCAGGCGCGCGGGCGGCAGCAGGACATAGCTGCCGCGGCAGTGCCAGCGCAGCCCCGGGTGCTCGTCCATGGTCTCGGGGTGGCAGTCCAGCTCGCAGGGCCACCACTCGTCCTCGTCCTCCGGCGTCCCCCGGGTGGCGGTGAAGAACAGCATCCGGTCGTCGCCGGACTGGGCGACGGGCCCGACCTCGACACCTGCCGCGAGAAGCCGCTCCAGTGCCTGCCGGCCCGCGGCCAGCGGGACATCGAGGACGTCATGGACCATGCCGGTCGCGGTGATGAAGTTGGCCTGCGGCTGACCGGCGGCCCAGCGCTCGATCTGCGCGCGGTCGGTGGTCGACTGCGTCTGCCAGGCGAAGGAGATGGGGTGCCGGGCGGGGGTGGGGCAGCCGATGCGCTCGCAGGAGCAGCGGTAACCGACCGGATGCGCGGCGGGCGCGATGGGCATGCCCGCGTCGGCGACGGCCAGGAGCAGCGCGATCCGAGTGGCTTCGTCCGCTTCGGGCCGGGGTTTGGGCCGTCGGCGCAGCCAGCGGGAGAACCTGCCCTCTGTGCCGCTACCGCGGCCGGAATCGGCGCCCATCTATCCCCTCACCTCAAGCGTTGAACACGTCTCATCGTCCCACCATCCTGCGCCTCGGGTGGCCGGAGTCCTCAAGCGGGGTGTGAGGGAGCGATGACCCGAGGTGAGCAGCATCACACCAGCCGTCACGGTATGCCGGATATGGTACGAGATGCGGCCGACGGGCCCCGCGACGCGTGACCGACAGCCCCGTCCGCGTGCTCACCTGCCAGGGAAGGATCCGCACGCCCGCCCCGACCGCCGGAGATGTCGGTCACATGAATCACCCGAACGGATCACTGCGCTTTTGGCCCCGGACGGCGCACCATGGGCTCACGCACAGACCGTGCGTATCCCACCGTTCCGCAGCCACGCTGCCGTTCGTGAGGAGCCTGCATTGAATCGTGACGCCACCCCTCGTCGCTACCTGATGTGCGCCCCGGCCCACTTCAGGGTGACGTACTCCATCAACCCATGGATGGATCCCTCCAAGCCGGTCGACCTGCCGCTGGCCCAGACCCAGTGGGAGGATCTGCGCGACCGCTACCGCGCCCTCGGCCACACCGTCGAGCTGCTCACCCCCCGCCCCGACCTGCCTGACATGGTGTTCGCCGCGAACGGCGCCACCGTCATCGACGGCAAGGTGCTGGGCGCCCTGTTCGCGTACCAGGAGCGGGCCGCGGAGGCGGAGGCGCACCGGGAGTGGTTCAAGGAGAACGGTTTCACCGACATCCATGAGCCGGAGCACATCAACGAGGGCGAGGGCGACTTCGCGGTCACCTCCTCGTATCTGCTGGCCGGGCGCGGCTTCCGGTCGAGCCCGCTGTCGCACAACGAGGCGCAGGAGTTCTTCGGACGCCCCGTCATCGGCCTGGACCTGGTGGACCCGCGCTACTACCACCTCGATACGGCACTGTGCGTGCTCGACGACGCGGCCGACGAGATCATGTACTACCCCGCGGCGTTCTCGCCGGGCAGTCGGGCCGTGCTGGCCAGGCTGTTCCCCGACGCGCTGATCGCCGAGGAGCCGGACGCCGCCGAGTTGGGCCTCAACGCGGTCAGCGACGGGCGCCATGTGCTGCTGCCGCAGGCCGCGGTGGGCCTGTTCGACCCGCTGCGGGACCGGGGCTTCGAGCCGGTCCCGATGGACCTGGGCGAGCTGCTCAAGGGCGGCGGCAGCGTGAAGTGCTGTACGCAGGAGCTGCGGGCCTAATCCTCGGGTGCGTGGGGCGGCGGCCAGGCGTCGCCCCACGCGGTGTCCCTGGCGTCGCGGTACAGCGTGCCCTGCCGCTTGCTGACCGTGGCGCCCCGCAGCCCTTCGTCGCGGGTGCACAGCTCCAGCAGCACCTGGCCCTTGCGGATCTGCGGCCTGCGGATGACCCGTGCGCGTACCGGCTGGGCGGGGAAGCGGGTCGCGACGACATAGCTGAACTTCTCGTCCTCGTGGCTCAGCGAGCCGCCCTTGACCTGCCGGTGCAGCGAGGAGCGGCTGACCCGGGCCGCGAAGTGGCACCAGTCGGTGCCCGGTTCGATGGGGCAGGCGCCGCTGTGCGGGCAGGGTGCGGCGACGCTCATCCCGGCGGCGATGAGCCGGTCCCGGGCCGCGATGATCCGCGCGTATCCGTCGGGAGTGCCGGGCTCGACGATCACCACGGCCTGCGCGGCGGCCGCTGCGGCGTCGGCGAGTTCGGCCGCGGCCCGCGGAGTCAGCTCCTTGAGTACGTAGGAGATGGTGACCAGGTCCGCGGGCTCCAGTTCGATGCCCGTACCGATCCTGGTCCGGCGCCACTCGGCGTCCCGCAGCCCGGGGATGCCGGAGGCCGCGGCCAGCTCCCGGCCCAGCGCGAGGGCGGGCTCGGCCCAGTCCAGGACGGTTGTGCGGACGGTCGTGCGCGGCCCCTCCC
>DATCWZ010000002.1:0-9886 GCA_036566065.1 Streptomyces sp.
CGTCGGTGGCGGGCTCGCCCGCTGCTTCGTGCAGCGCGTCGGCCGCCTGTGCGAAAAGATCCTCCTGGGTGAAATCGGCCAGACCGGTGACGCCCACCCCGAGCAGCCGCACGCCGCCGGTAGTGTCCACGGCCTCCAGAAGCCGGGCGGCGGCCTCCCTGACCACCGTGGGGTCATCGGTGGGGCCGCGCAGGGTCTCCGAACGGGTCAGGGTCGAGAAGTCGTAACGCCGCACCTTGAGCACCACGGTCCGCCCCGACCTCCCGGCACCCCGCAGCCGGGCCACACACCGGCCTGCGAGCCGCTCGACCTCCGCCCTGACCCGCACCCGGTCGTGCAGGTCGACATCGAAGGTGTCCTCGACCGATACGGACTTGGCGTCCCGCTCGGCGACCACGGGCCGGTCGTCGTGTCCGAGGGCCATCCGGTGCAGCGACACGCCGTGCGCCCTGCCCAGCAGCCGCACCAGCTCGTCCTCGCCCGCCTCGGCCAGGTCACGTACCACGGTCATCCCGGCCCGCCGCAGATTGTCCTCGGTGGCCGGGCCCACGCCCGGCAGGGCCCGTACGGACATGGGTCCGAGCAGTTCCCGCTCCGTACCGGGCTCGATGAGCAGCAGCCCGTCCGGTTTCGCGCCCTCCGAGGCGATCTTGGCCAGCATCTTCGAGCCGGCCAGTCCGACCGAGCCGCTGAGTCCTGTGACGGCTCTGATGACCGTACGGAGCTGCTCGCCGATCACGCGGGCCGACGCGGCGTCGTGGGCGACGCCGCCCGCCTCCAGGTCGACGAATGCCTCGTCCAGGCTGAGGGGCTCCACCAGGGGCGACAGCCGGCCGAGCAGCTCCATCACCTGGTCGCTGACCGTCCGGTAGAGGGTGAAGCGCGGCACCAGATAGGCGGCGTGCGGTGCGAGGCGCCGGGCCTGCGACATCGGCATGGCGGAATGCACACCGAAGCGCCGCGCCTCGTACGACGCGGTGGCGACGACTCCGCGCGGCCCGAGGCCGCCCACCACCACGGGTTTGCCGCGCAGGCTCGGCTTCGCCGCCTGCTCGGCGGAGGCGTAGAAGGCATCCATGTCCAGATGCAGGATGGTGGGAGCGGCTCGCACATCACCGATGCTGCCTCATCGCACTGACATTCGCCCTGCTCGGCACTCCTGCTGGGGGCCGGACAAACCCGGAGAGGGGTCAGCCCGCGCGGTTGCGCCGCCTGGCCAGTTCGTCGGCGGGGTTGTTGCCGATCAGGGTCTCGCCGGTGTCGACCCGCTCGCCCTGCAACTGGGACAGCGCGGCGTCCACGTCGCGCCAGACGACGCCCACCGCGATCCCGAAGACGCCCTGGCCGCCCTGGAGCAGGCTCACGACCTCGTCGGGTGATGAGCACTCGTAGACCGTCGCCCCGTCGCTCATCAGGGTCATCCGCTCCAGATCCGTGAAACCGCGGGCCCGTAGATGCTGGACCGTGGTGCGGATGTTCTGCAGCGCGACCCCGGTGTCCAGGAACCGCTTCACGATCTTGAGGAGGACCACGTCGCGGTAGCTGTAGAGACGCTGGGTCCCCGATCCGTACGCCGGACGCACACTCGGCTCCACCAGCCCGGTGCGTGCCCAGTAGTCGAGCTGCCGGTAGGTGATCCCCGCCGCCGCGCATGCCGTCGGCCCCCGGTAGCCGATGCCGTTCGCCGCTGCCGTGCCGTCCGCTGCCACCGCCGCCGGCTGAACCGGCTGCCTGATGGTGTGGTCGGCCGCACTGCCGTGCTGCGGATACGGCCCGCCCGCAGCCGTACCGTCGCCGCTGATTCTCACGCCGACCTCCGTCCTTGACCTGCCATCTCGAAGGTAGGCAGTCACTCGGGGTGCGTCAACGATCGCCACACTCGGCACGCCGAGTGATAATCACCCCAAGGGTGGTTTCCCGCGCCATTTCAGCGGGAAAGGCTCGCCGGATGCGCTGAAACACCGCCTCGGAGGGTCACTGGCTGTTGGTGCCGAAATCCTCGGGCGAGATCTGGTCGAGGAATTCGCGGAACTTCTCCACCTCGTCCTCCTGCTCGTCCGGAATCGCGATCCCGGCGTCGTCGAGCACCCCGTCACTGCCGTAGATCGGCGTTCCGGTGCGCAGCGCGAGCGCTATGGCGTCCGAAGGCCGCGCGCTCACCTCGACACCGCTGGCAAAGACCAGCTCCGCGTAGAAGACGCCTTCCCGGATGTGCGTGATACGGACCTCGGTGAGCTCCTGGCCCACCGCTTCGAGCACATCCTTGAAGAGATCATGGGTCAGCGGCCTGGCCGGAGCCATGCCCTGCTGGGCAAAAGCGATCGCGGTCGCTTCACCAGGGCCGATCCAGATAGGGAGGTACCGGTCGCCTCCCACTTCACGCAGGAGCACGATCGGTTGGTTGGAGGGCATTTCCACCCGGACACCCACAACGTCGAGCTCGTTCACACAGCAACCCTAGGACGTGCTCGCCATGTTTGGGTAGTCGGGATCGGCCGCGGTCAGTCAAACCTGACTCCCAGGGCGGTCTGCACGAGCGCCGCGTGGAGCCGTACGGACAGCTCGGCGAGCTCCCTGGTGATGGCCTCCGCACGAGCTCTGGTCTGCGGATTCCGGTGTCGGCGCAGGGGTGCGACCACCTGCTCGACCAGTCCCGCCTCGCGCTCGGCGGCGGCGCGCACGGCCCTCAGATGCCGGGGTTCGAGACCGAATCGCCCCAGATCCGCCACCAGCCGTGCCACGGTCACCGACTCGGCGTCGTAGCCGCCCCCTGAGGCGGGCCCCAGAAGCCCGTAGGACTCCCATTCGTCGAGCTGGGCCCCGGTGACCTCGGCGGCGGCGAGCAGCTCGGAGCGCCCGATACGCGCGGCGGTCGCCCCGACCGGGCCGGTGCCCCAGGTCCCGTCGGACAGCTCCCGGCCCGCGTCCGGCGAGGGCAGCGGGATCCGCTCGCCGCGGTCCAGGGCCTCCAGATGCTCACGGATGACCTTGAGCGGGAGGTAGTGGTCCCGCTGCATCCGCAGCACCCGAGCGAGCCGCTCCACATCGGCGGAACTGAACTTCCGGTATCCGGACGGCGCGCGCTCCGGCTCGATGAGCCCCTCGGCCTCCAGGAAACGGATCTTGGAGATGGTGACCTCGGGAAACTCGTCGCGCAGCCGCGCCAGCACCGTACCGATGCTCATCGCGCGTTCGCTCCTGGCGGCGGTGCCGTGGCCGGCACCGCCTGTCGGTGTTCGCAGCATGGACCTTCCTGGTGGTGGTCCGCCCGGACGGGGTCCGGGGAAGGGTCACACGCCCCGCTGGCTCGCGTAGAAGACCAGCCGGTACTTCCCGATCTGGACTTCGTCGCCGTTGGACAGCGCGACGGAATCGATGCGCTCCCGGTTGACGTAGGTCCCGTTCAGGCTTCCGACGTCACCCACGGTGAAACTACCGTCCGGATTCCTGCGGAACTCCACATGACTCCGCGACACGGTCACGTCGTCGAGGAAGATGTCGCTCTGCGGGTGGCGGCCCGCCGTAGTCAGGTCACCGTCGAGCAGGAACCGGCTGCCCGAGTTCGGCCCGCGGCGCACCACGAGGAGCGCGGAACCGGACGGCAGCGCCTCGACGGCGGCCTGCGCCTCCGAGGACAGCGACGGAAGGGGCGTCTGCCCGGTCGCCTCGGCCTCGTACGCCTCGAGTCCGGAGATCGAGATGGTCGATGTCGTCTCCGAGGCGCGCTCGGACATTCCGCCCCTCAGCGGCGCGCCGCAGTGGGAGCAGAACCGACTGGCTTCGGCATTGTGATGCCCGCACCTCGTACACACCGGCATGGACGAGCCCTCCGGGGCGGGGGCGAACCCTCCACCCGTACTCGAGGCTGATGATTCCCCGAAACCTATGCGCCCCGCACCGGCAGGGTCAACAGACGACGCGCCGGGCGCACCCGGGTGGTCACCCGCGGCACGGGACACCTCGTCGCGGAAGAGCGGGCGCTGCGTGCCCTGCTCCTCGTCCTGGTCCTGACGCGACGCGCGGTGGCGGGCAGCACTGCTGCTGTCCTCGCGCGCGCTCTTTCCGAACAACTTCGCAAACAACTTCACGGGCGATTCCCCTTGACCGAAATAGACCCGCCCGTGGGGCAGGACGAACCTTGAATGAACACACCTGCCGACCCGGACACCTTCACAACGTCCGTATCCACCCGACAGTTTCCACCACACGTCACCGATACGATGCGCCGACCCCCCGCAACCCGGTGTGCGTGTCCGGCGAGCGTTGCGCGCCCCGGCCTCACGGGGAGGTCGACCGAGCGTAGTGAGGCTGCTTCGCCGGTCGCAAGGCGTCGACGACGATGTCTTCGGACCGGTCCACCCGGGCCGTGGCCTGCTCCTTCTCGAGCGTCTGGACCACTCCGCCGGGAATGTTGAGCGCCGGTTCCAGATCCTGCGGCTTGCCGATGACCTTGAACTCGTAGGGCGCCTCGGCCTTCCGGCCGTCCACCCTCAGGTCTCCGGCGTCGCCGGAGAAGTGCGTACTGGCCACCACCCGCACACCGTTGACCTCTATCGCCTCGGCGCCGGCGGCCCGCAGCTCCTGGACGGCGTCGAGCAGCATGTCCGCCTCGATGGCGCCGCTGGGGTCGTCGACGGTGAGCGTGATGCCGGGCCCGTGCGCCGCGACGGTACCCGCGAGGATGCCGAGCTGGCGTTCCTTCTCCAGCGTCTGTTTACGGGCCTCCTCGGCCTGGTCGGAGCTGTTCTCCAGCTCCGTGCGCTGATCGACGAGGCGCTGCTTCTCGTCCTCCAGCCGCTGGGTCCGGTTGTCGAGCTCGTCGAGGATACGGACGAGGTCTTCCTGCCGGGCTCCGCGCAGTGCGCTGTTGTCGCTGTTCGACCTGACCTGGATGGCCAGACCGAGCCCGAGGACGAACAGCAGCAGCGCGACGACGAGTTGGGCCCTGGTGACCCTGGGTGGCCACAGGCTCGCGAGCAGCCGCCTGCGCCCCGAGATGTCCTGGGAGGCGGGCTGCGGCGTGGGCGGCGCGGGCGCGTCGCCCCGGCTGTCGCCGCCGGTGTTCTCGTCGTGGTTCATCGGCCTCACGCCCGGAAGACGTGCCGGCGGATCGCGGCGGCGTTGGAGAAGATACGGATGCCGAGCACGACGACCACACCGGTGGAGAGCTGGGCTCCGACACCGAGTTTGTCGCCGAGGAACACAATCAGTGCGGCCACGACGACGTTCGAGAGGAACGACACCACGAAGACCTTGTCCACGAAGATGCCGTCGAGCATGGCCCGCAGGCCGCCGAAGACCGCGTCGAGCGCGGCCACCACGGCGATCGGAAGATAGGGCTCGACCACCGCCGGTACCTCGGGCCGGACCAACAGTCCGACCACGACTCCCACGACGAGGCCCAGTACGGCGATCACGATGTGCCCTTCCCTGATTCTGCCGCGTCACGTCCGGTGGCTGCGGCCTGAGGCTCTGCTGTTCGTACGATCAGGCTCGGCGCGGCCGGAAGGCGCACCTTCTCCTGCTCGGACATGCTGGTGCGGATGTCGAAGCTCTCGTGCAGCGCCTGGAGGTACTGGCCGTCGGCGCTGTTCCGGAACGCGCTGCTGAGCTTCTTGCCGTCCCCCACCGCGAGCACCGTGTACGGCGGCACCAGCGGCCTGTTGTCGACCAGTATGGCGTCGCCCGCCGCCCGGATCGCTGACAGGGCGGTCAGCCGCTGGCCGTTGATCGCGATCGCTTCCGCGCCGGACTGCCACAGCCCGTTGACGACCCGTTGCATATCCCGGTCGCGTACCCGACCGGTGTCGGCGAAACCGGCGGACTCACGCGGTCCGCCGCCGCCCTGGTCGGCCTCCTCGGCGTCGTCGACGACGAGCTTGATGCCGGGTCCCTCGACCCGGGTCGCTCCCGACAGCAGGGCCACGAGCTGGCCCTGGTCCCCGCCGTGCTGTTCGAGCGCCTTGCTCTGCCGCTCGCTCACATCCCGGCGCAGCGCGTCGACATCCGCCTCAAGCGAGTCGGCCGTAGAGGTTTCGGCATTGACGCGGTCGATGAGCTCGGCACGTTCCTTGGCGACGACCGGAGCGGCGAACTCCGCCTCGGCGGCACCGAGGGTGACGACCAGCGCGGCCAGCACGAGACCGGCCGCCAGTCCCAGTTTGGCTTTGAGCGTACGGGGCAGACCCGCGGTCCCGGTGGCGATGCGGCGCGCCGATGCTTCGGCGTATCCCTCGTCGAGACTGTGGTCCATCACGTTGGTCAGCAGCGACATGGACGCGTCGGGACGCGCGGGCGACGGGACACTACTCCGATCGGGGGGCTGCTGCGACATGACGCACATCGTCGCATGTCGTTGCGGCTACCGCCGAATGGCCCCATCGGTGTGCCGGGAGCCCGGGTCCCGCGGCTCCCGGCACACCGGTCCAGGGTCAGTCGCCGGCGCTGTCCACCACGGCGGACCATTCGTCGAGCAGCGCCTGGGCGGAGGCGTCGTCGGGGCCTTCGGCCCACAGATGGGTCACGGCCTCTTCCCGGTCCGGCAGGACCATCACCCAGCGGCCGTCGGTCTCGACCACCCGTACCCCGTCCGTGGTGTCCACGCTGCGGTCCCCCGCCGCTTCCACGACGCGCCGCATGACGAGCCCCTTGACCGCCCAGGGTGTGGCGAGGTCGTGGCGCAGCACATGGGCGCGCGGGATCCGGGCGTCGATCTGGCTGAGCGTGAGCTGGGTCCTGGCGACGAGGCCGATGAGCCGCACGAAGGCCGCCGCACCGTCGAAGACGCTGCTGAACTCCGGGATGATGAAGCCGCCGCGTCCGTCGCCGCCGAAGATGGTGGTGTCCTCGCGGCTCACCCGGGTCAGGTCGTCGGGCGATGTGGTGGTCCACTCGACCTGGGTGCCGTGATAGGCGGCCACCTGCTCGGCGACCCTGGTGGTCGTCACGGGCAGCGCGACCCGTCCGCTGCGCCGTTCGGCGGCGACGAGGTCGAGCATCACGAGGAGCGCGCGGTCGTCCTCGATGATCCTTCCGCGCTCGTCGACCAGCGACAGGCGCTCGCCGACGGGGTCGAACCGCACACCGAAGGCGGCCCGTGCGGAGGACACGATCTCACCGAGCCGCACCAGCCCCGACCTGCGGGCGTCGGCGGTCTCGGTGGGCCGTGACTCGTCGAGTCCCGGGTTGATGGTCAGGGCATCGACCCCGAGCCGTCCCAGCAGGCTGGGCAGCACGAGCCCGGCGCTCCCGTTGGACGCGTCCACGACGACCTTGAGGCCCGCGTCGGCGATGCCGGCCGTGTCGACGTTCCGGAGCAGGGAGCCCGTGTACGAGTCGAAGACGCTGGACGGGAAGTGCAGGTCCCCGATCTCGCCGGGGAAGGCCCTGCGGTACTCCTGGCGGGCGTAGACGCGGTCGAGCTTGCGCTGGCGTGCCTGGGAGAGGTCCGCGCCCCGTTCGTCGAAGAACATGATGTCGACGGAGTCGGGCACGCCGGGCGAGGTGCGGATCATGATGCCGCCGGCGCTGCCCCGGGCCGTCTGCTGGCGTGCCACGGGCAGCGGTACGTTCTCCAGGTCTCGTACGTCGATGGCACTGGCCTGCAGCGCCGAGATGACCGCTCGTTTCAGCGCACGGGCGCCGCGGGAGTGATCGCGCGCGGTCGTGACCGTCGCGCCCTTCTTCAGGGTCGTTGCGTACGCCCCGGCGAGCCGGACGGCGAGTTCCGGGGTGATCTCGACGTTCAGGATTCCGGAGACGCCGCGGGCCCCGAAGAGGTGGGCCTGGCCGCGCGATTCCCAGATGACCGATGTGTTGACGAAGGCACCGGCCTCGATGGTCTTGAACGGGTACACCCGCACATTGCCCTGGATGATCGATTCCTCGCCGACGAGGCACTCGTCGCCGATGACGGCACCGTCCTCGATGCGGGACGCCCGCATGACGTCGGTGTTCTTGCCGATGACACAGCCGCGCAGATTACTGTGCTGGCCGATGTAGACGTTGTCGTGGACCACGGCCCGGTGCAGGAACGCGCCGGACTTGACGACGACGTTGGATCCGATGACGGAGTGTTCACGGATTTCGGCGCCCGCTTCGACCTTTGCGTAGTCACCGATGTACAGGGGTCCCCTGAGGACCGCGTCCGGATGGACCTCGGCGCCTTCGGCGACCCAGACACCGGGTGAGATTTCGAACCCGTCGAGCTCCACGTCGACCTTGCGCTCCAGGACGTCGGCCTGGGCCTTCACATAGCTCTCGTGGGTGCCCACGTCTTCCCAGTAGCCCTCGGCGATATAGCCGTAGATGGGCTTGCCGTCCTTCATGAGCTGCGGGAAGACATCACCGGACCAGTCGACGGACACATCGGCCTGTACGTAGTCGAAGACCTCGGGCTCCATCACGTAGATGCCGGTGTTGACGGTGTCCGAGAAGACCTGGCCCCAGGTGGGTTTCTCCAGGAACCGCTCGACCTGCCCGCTCTCGTCCACGATCGTGATGCCGAATTCCAGCGGATTGGGGACACGGGTCAGGCATACGGTGACCAGTCCGCCCTTCTCCTTGTGGAAGGCGATCAGGTCGGTGAGGTCGAAGTCCGTGAGGGCGTCACCGGAAATGACGAGGAATGTGTCATCCTTCAGTGCTTCCTCTGCGTTCTTCACACTCCCGGCGGTGCCGAGTGGCTTCTCCTCGTTGGCATAGGTGAGCTCCATTCCGAGTTCTTCGCCGTCGCCGAAGTAATTCTTGACGAGGGAGGCGAGAAACTGGACGGTCACGACGGTCTCATTGAGACCGTGCCGTTTGAGCAACCGCAGCACATGCTCCATGATTGGCCGATTGGCCACGGGCAGGAGCGGCTTGGGCATGCTTGAGGTCATGGGGCGAAGACGTGTGCCTTCTCCACCAGCCATCACGACGGCCTTCATGTCGGAAACGTCCTCCTTGAAGAGACGACGGTTCAGCCGACTTCGCCCGCAGGGGCAACATCAAGGACATCATCCGCGGGCCGGCGACACTGCGCGACACCGCTGCAACGAGCTAATCGGCTACTTCATCCGCCTTGACCAGTCGGCGGACCTGAACCACGTAGAGGATCCCTGCCCACCAGTAGAGCGTTGTACCCCACCCTGCGAACGCCCATCCGAAAACAGCACCCAACGTAGCCAGCCAACCACTTCCGTCGCTGAGCAGCAACAAGGGGAAGGCGTACATCAGGTTGAACGTTGCAGCTTTCCCGAGGAAGTTCACCTGCGGCGGCGGATAGCCGTGTCGGCGCAGAATGACGACCATCACCAGGAGCATCAGTTCCCGGGCGAGCAGGGCCGCGGTGAGCCAGAGCGGGAGGATCTCGCGCCAGGTCAGTCCGACGAGGGTCGAAAGGATGTAGAGGCGGTCGGCTGCAGGGTCCAGGAGGCGCCCGAGCCGGCTGATCTGGTTCCACCGGCGGGCGAGCTTGCCGTCGAGATAGTCGCTGATGCCGCTGAGCATCAGTACCAGCAGCGCCCAGCCGTCACTGTTGTTCCCGTCGAACACGGGGCGGAGAATCAGCCACAGGAAGAGCGGCACCCCAGCAAGGCGGGCCATGCTGAGGATGTTGGGGATGGTGAGCACCCGGTCCGTCTGGATCCGAGTCTCCTGGACCTCCACCCGGGGGCCTCCTGTGAGGAATGTGCCAGTGATGCCCCCTGACCCTACCCTCAGCGTCCCGGCACATGGACGGCAGGGTACGAAGCGGGAGCGGTGGGAACGCGGGAAAGCCCCGTGCCACAAGGGCACGGGGCTTTCCCGGAATAATCGTTCGGCAGTGACCTACTCTCCCACAGGGTCCCCCCTGCAGTACCATCGGCGCTGAAAGGCTTAGCTTCCGGGTTCGGAATGTAACCGG
>DATCWZ010000723.1:0-2609 GCA_036566065.1 Streptomyces sp.
CAGCATGTCGGCCGCGGACTGCTCGATGTTGCCCGCCGGACTCTGCGCGGCGACGCAGATCTGCTCCAGCTTCACCCACACCGCCCAGTTGCCGAGCGGGGTGAGGGTGGCCTGTCCGGGGCCGAGGGTGAGGGCGCCGACGGCCGCCAGGCCCTCCAGTGCCCAGTCGAGCAGGAGCGCGTTCAGCGCGTCGGACTGCGCCGGGGGCCGCTGGACGAGGACGGGTGCCGCGGCCGGTGCCTGCGGTCCGTACGGCACCTCGCAGCGCTCCTCGTGGAGTTCGGCGACGCGCTGGCCGAGCAGGTCCAGCAGGGCGGGTACGGGCACGGGACCCGCGGAGAGCTGGAGGAGGGAGAGCACCTGGGGCACGGCCTCGACGGCTTCGGCGACGGCCGCCGCGTCGATGTCCCGGGGCGCGGCGTGGACGAGCGACCAGGCGTCGAAGAGCGCCACCCAGCCGCGCAGTACGGCGGAGTCGTCGCGGTCCCAGGCGCGCAGCCGCCAGCCGGGGCGCACGGTGTCGCCGTGAAGCTCGATCAGCCCGGCAAGCCTGGCCCGGTCCCAGCCCGCCTGTACCTGAGCGGGGGACAGTTCCAGCGCGGCCGCGGCCCGTTCCAGGGCCCGGGCGGCGAGCGGCGCCGCACCAGGGTTCGCGCCGCCGGCGGCCCAGTGGGCGATGCGTACGGCGTCGGCGAGGACGGACCTGGCCTGGCGGGCCAGTTCCGCCGGCGGCGGGGTGCCTTCGGGAGGGCGGGGAGCCTGCCTGGTGCGCCGGTTGGTCACGGCCTTGCGGGCGGTGGCAAGGGGTCGCGGGCGGACAAGTCGCAGCCTGGAGTCGCGCGGGGTACGGGACGTCACGGGGAGCAGTCTTGCCTCTGACGGCCCGAAAGCCCAAACGGAAGCCGGATCACCGGCCCGCCGGGAGGCTGCGGGAACGGTCACCAATCGGGCCGATCTCGTACATCTGCTCACATCAGAGGCGTGAGAAAGCGCCGCAGGGTCTCCTCGTAACGGGTCGGGTCGGCGTTCCACATCGCCGCATGCGGAGCGTGCGGTACGGGATGCAGGGTGACCAGATCGGGGCGGCGGGCGGCGAACTCCCGGGTCGGGCCCCAGGGCGCAACGGTGTCGTCGGGCCCGTGGAAGATCAGGGTCGGGGCACGCAGCGCGGTGGGCACCGAAGTGTCCAGCAGCCGGGCGCCGTACAGCCCCGTCTGGCCCTGCGCGGCCCGGACGGCGAGGGGAAGCAGGGCGGCGGGGACGCCCCGGGCGGCGGCCAGGGCCCGCAGCGTGGCCCGCCAGTCCAGCACCGGCGAGTCCAGGACCAGGCCGCTGATGCGGTCGCGCAGCGCCGAGTTGACAGCGGCGTGCAGGGCCATCGCGGCGCCGGTCGACCAGCCGTGCACGATGACGTTCTCGGCGCCGTACCTGATGGCGTAGCGGATCGCGGCGTCCAGGTCGCGCCATTCGGACTCGCCGAGATGCCCGAGTCCGCCCGGCGGGCGGGGTGCCCCGGCGTCGCCGCGATAGGCCAGGTCCAGGACGGGAAGTCGCTGGTCGTGCAGGAACCGCAGCACGTTCATGGGGTGTTCCCTGGTGGTGCCGAGCCCATGCACGGTGATCACCCAGGTGTCGCGGGCGCCGGGCACGAACCAGGCGGGCAGGGCGCCGAGTTCGCCGGGGACCTCGACCTCCTTGCAGGCGAGGCCCAGCGCGCTGCCCGGGTCGCCGCTGTGGACCTCCGGGGTGAGCCGCACCTTGGCGCCCGCCGCCAGGCTGCCGTAGGTGACCCTGTCCAGCCTGCGGACGACGGTATCGGCGGAGTGGTGCTGCGGCCTGCCGACGACCGGCCCGACGACCGCGTGGACCCCGCGGCCCACCAGGCCGTACGTCCCCGGTCTGAGCGCGGCGAACGAACGCGTCAGCGTGATCTGTCCGGCCGCCGTGGCGTGCACGGTGAGTCTGCGGTCCGCGGGAAAGGACCGCCCGGAGGGCATTCTGAGGGCGGCGTCGCTGGCGTACCGGCCGGCCGCGACCGCTGCCGCACCGACGCCGAGGACCGTGGTGACGGCCGCTGCCGTCGCTGTTGCCGGGCGCACCGCTCCAGTGTCGTGGCGCGCGGCGCGCTGTGCCAGTGGGCGTGGGCTGTTGCGGTAGGGGGCCCCGCGGGGCGGATTCGCCGGGTCCTGCCCCGTTCAGCCGGGCTGCCCGTAGCTCCTCAGAGCCTCTTGTACGTCGTCGAGCTGGGCCCGCGAGAGCAGCGAGGGGCTGTGGCCGGGTACGGAGCTCGCGGTGAGCCAGAGCCTGCACAGCCATTCGAGCTGGGCGGTGCGGTCGTACGCCTCGTCGAGTGTGGCCCCGTAGGTGACGGTTCCGTGGTTCCGCAGCAGGCAGCCGGTGCGCCCGCGCAGGGCCATGAGCATGTTCGCGGCCAGTTCGGGTGTTCCGTAGCGCGCGTACGCGGCGGTGCGAACGGGGCCGCCGAGCATCGCGGCCGCGTAATGGACCAGGGGGATCTCGGTGACCAGCGTGGAGACGGCGGTGGCGTGCACCGCGTGGGTGTGGACGACGGCTGCCGCGTCGGTGTGGCGGTAGAGCGCCAGGTGGAG
>DATCWZ010000442.1:0-10139 GCA_036566065.1 Streptomyces sp.
CGGCCTGATCCAAACGAGGGCCCCTGGGCGGCCGAGCATTTCCGTAGTCAACTGCGGGCACGGTCTCGGCCCTCCCGGGCAGCGAGGAGATCCTGTGCAGCCCACAGGCGTTCCCGGCCGGCGCAAGATCGGGGTGACGTCGCTCCCTGGCCAGTTCCTCCGATCGTGCACGGCACCGGGACCGGAGGGGGATCCGACGATGACGCCCGTACTCGGCGTGTGGATGTGGAAGGACCGCGAGGCACGGCGCGATGTTCCACTCGGCGGTGCTCGGCATCCACACCGATCCGACGCCCGCCGAACTGCACGAGATACGCCGCGGTGAGGCGCGTGCGGCGGCCGTGGCGATGGGCCTGGCCAAGGACGACGCCCGGTTCTTCGACTACCCGGACACCGCGCTCGCGGAGCATCTTCCCGCATTCCGCGAGGATGTGCTGCGGGTCCTGCGCGAGCACGCCGGGGTCACCCATGTGTACATCCCGCACGAGAGGCGCGAGCTCAACGCCGACCACCGGCTGACCGGCGAGACGGTGGTGTCCTGCCATCCGCCGCCCCTCTCCGTACCGCGCCTCGACAGCTCGAAACGCCGCCCAGCGCACACCACCCAGCGTGACGGCAAACCCGACGTACTGTCTACTCTTTGCGTCCGTACACTCACCCTGCGTACGGACCTCAATGCTCGTCAGCACCCGCACCCGGCCGCCACGCTGGCGGCATGAACCACGCGTTTGCCCAAGTCGACACCCCCACCAGCACCTTCACGCAACTGCTGTCGTCCACCCGGCGCGGCGCCCGGCTCGCCCGGCTTCTCACCGTGGCCGAGCTGCGCTCCTGGGGCGCACCGCAGGACCTCACGGAGCGTGCCGAACTTGTCGTCGCGGAACTCGGCGCCAATGCCGTACTCCACGGCCATCTGCCGGGCCGCTCCTTCCGGCTCACGCTCGTCTTCGACCCGTCAGCCGGCCGACTCCGCATCGAGGTCACGGACGCCCGTGGGGACCTGTGGCCGCGGGTCTCCCCAGCAGACGCCGAGCCCGATGCGCTGTGCGCAGGCGGACGCGGCCTGGCACTCGTCACCGCCCTCACCGACCACTGGGACACGGTCGCCTACCCACCCGGCGGCAAAACGGTCCGGGCCGAACTCACCGCCCCTTCCGACGCGCTGTGCCAAGACCTGGGGTGAGGAGCCGAAGCCGCGCCGTGGCACACCTTCCCTTGCGATGCCGTATACGATCCCTTACGCTTACAGAGTCGTACACGACATCGGAGGATTGGTATGGATCAAGAAGCCCTGCGATCGGTGGTGGTCGGCGCACTCGCCGACGCCAAGGCGCTTCAGGAAAAGCTGGCTGGTCTGCTCGCAGACATCGACGGAACCGCAGAATCGGTGAATATCCCTCGACAGGGCCGTTGGAGCCGCGAGCAGGTGGGCCTTCTTTGGAAGGACTCCAAGCACCTGGCAGGTATTCGTGCTCTGTTCGAAGCTACAGCCGCAGCGCCTGGCGAGACGGTCACCTTCACCGAGGTCCTGGAACGCTCGAAGCTGGACGAGCAGCAGCAGCGAAATGAGCACGCACGTTTGAGCCGAATCGCTGCTGAACTGTTCGGCGCCAAACGCTGGCCGATCGAAAACTGGCAGGGCAGCTACAACGCGAACCTGGGCAAGTCCGAAATGGTCTATCGAATGGATCCTCAAGTCGCTGAGTGGTGGCGCTCCTTGCCCCACTGATCTCGCCCGTCGAGTACGGGGGCCAGGCCGCGCCCTTCAGCCTGCGGGGCAGCCGGCAGCACGAGGGGTCGGCGCTCTTCATCGGTGGGGTAGTGGGCGCGGGGCCCATCCGTGCTCGGGTGGATGGGCTCCGCTCTGGCATTTCGGGGGCGCCGGCTAGGGCGTGGGGCTGATGGTGCCGTTCTCTGCCATGTCGAAGAGGCCCTCGGTCTTGCCGTCGACCTTGGCGTGCTGGAGCCAGTACTTCGACAGGTTGTGCAGGTTCTTGTGCTGGCCTTCCCATACGATCTGGTGCCCGGCGCAGTCCACCTTCACCAGCAGACGGTGCGGCCCCCGGATGGCGTCGTAGAGCGCGGGAACGGAGAAGGTGAGCAGGGGATCGCCACTGTCCGGCGTCGCGTTCGCCGTCGTGTCGTACTCCCCGTAGGCAATCAGCACCGGCACGCTTCCCCCGAGCACGCCGTCCCGTGCCGCGGTCTCGGCGTTCCAGCCCCACCACAGCGCGTTCCGGAACCGGCTGAGACCCAGCGGGTAACCGGACGGCTGGACCTTGCCCCAGCTGCGGCCGATCGGGTCGATGTCCATCATCGCCTTCCAGACCTCATCGACAATGTCCGGTTCACGCTGGTTGGCACAGTGGACCTGGGGGTCCCAGCTCTGCTTGAAGCCCGCCTGGGTGAACACGTTGGTGGGGAATCCGGGCACCGGCAGCGCAGGCGGCGGGTCCGTCCTGCCTGCGGGCGGGAATACGGGAGAGACCAGAAACAGGCTCTCGACCTTATCGGGGTGGTCGACCGCGTACGGACCCATCTGGAACGCAGCCGCGGACCACCCGATGAACGCGACCTTCGAGACGTTGCGCTCGGACCTGATGTATTCGACCACCGTGTCCAACTCGGCCCAGTCGCTCTGGGAATTACTCAGTTGGAACGGGTAACTGGGTGTGCGCTGCCCGGAGAGCGGAGGGATGAGAAGGCTGGTGTGCAAAGCCGGATTGACGTTGCACGGATCCTCCATACGAGGCCGCGTCGACTTGCCCGACCCCTGCAGATCCATCATGAAGACGTCGTAGCCTGCCCTTGCCAGCATCTCGCCCCACCCATACGTGCTGTACTGGAGATCGAAGCCCGCCAGCACGGGGACGCTTCTGCCATGCAGCATCAGAACGGCCTTCCGATTGGACGGAGGGCCGGAGGTGCCGTCGTGCTCCCTTACGAAGAGCTCGATCAGTTGATTCTTCGATGCGTCGATGGTCGACTTGTGCGGGACCATATGGTCGGTTGTTTTGATAGCCATGAAGATCCTCCCGCTTTTGCTTGGTCGAGTTTCGCGATCGCGTCGGAATCAGGCCGGGACGCCACACCGCCCTGCATCTGCGAGCCATACTGCGGAACTCCATTCGGAATCCAGTAGTAGCTGGATGCATTCCCTTGTCAGGATCGCACTGCGGACCCTCGTCTGCATGGCGAGACAACCGGCCGTATGCGGGGGCGCGGCATGGGCAGCATCGCTACGGACGGTGACGGCCCGCTCGGCAGCCGCCCACGGGTGGCAGCGGGGCGTGCGCGGTCTTCCACTCGCCAGGGGACAGGCCGGAAAATCTCCGTATCCGATGACAAGGTAAACAGGTGCAGTGCACGTGCCGTGCTTGTTACGACCAGAACTGGAAGTTCACCGTTGCCGCAATACGACCGACTCCCCGGGGCACCCGAGTTCCTCATCAACTTCCCAGGGTCGGCGGTACGGCGCACGGGCACCTGCTCAGCGGATTCGGCGCCAACGGCTCGCATACGTTCGTCCTGTGCGAAGGTTCGACGATCGCCGCGGAAGTCCGTCCCGGGCTCGGCGAGTACGTGCGCCGGACCCGTGCGGAGATGCGCGCGAACGGCACGCTCGCCGATGTCCCGGCGGACCCCGACCGGCCGCACGCACCGCGGCGATGGGTGGTGACCCGGGACATCACGTGCAACTTTTACTTGACCGCCGCCTCGCTGGCGTACGGCTACAGGATTTCCGGGCCGGAGTCCTGGCGGACCGCCGAGGGCCATCCGCTCGCCGACTACCTGTCCCCGCTGGGGGGTCGCAATGTCTCCGGGCGCAACCTGGTGCGGGAACTGTGGCTGGGCGTATTTGACCATCCGGTCGCACTACTGGGCAATCAAGTCCATGGGACCGCCCTGGTCAGGGAGCCGCCGAGCGCAGGTAGCCGGGCGGGTCGTCGTCCGGGCCACTTCCGGCGGATGCTGGAACGCAGCCATCGACGCCGGTGTGCCGTTCGACCGGGTCGGGCCGGAGACACCTCTCCGGCCCGACGGTATGTCCGAACGTCCTGGGTCAAACCCCAGGGATCAGGATCAGAATGCCCCGGTGCCGTTGGGCGTGCCCAGGCCGGTCGGGCCGTCCCAGCCGGTGCGGGCGTTGCACCACTGGGTGGTGCTGCAGTTGCCGTTGCTGCCCGAAGTCACGTCGTACAGCGAGGAAGCGTGGCTGTAGGGGTAGTTGTTGTCGATGGTGGAGTGGTTCCCGGCGAGTCCGTAGACGGAGGCGATGATCGGCGAGGAGACGCTGGTGCCGCCGAAGACCAGCCAGCCGGAAATGCCCTGGTATGAGGTGCTGTCGTACACCGCGACACCGGTGCTGGGGTTGGCGACGGCAGAAACGTCGGCCACGGCACGCATGCTGCAGCCCGTGTTGACGGAGGCCTGCCCACTGAGCGCCGCATTGTATTGGGAGCAGCCGCTACCCGCACCGCTCCAGGCCGTCTCCGACCAGCCACGGGAGTTGGACGCCCTGGTCAGGGAAGTACCGCCGACGGCGGTCACATAGCGCGAGGACGCTGGGTACTCGACGCCGTAGCCGGCGTCACCCGAGCTGGCGGTGACGGCGATGCCCGGGTGGTTGTAGTACGAGCCGTAGGTGGAGTCCGGAGCGTCGGAGCCGCCGTAGCTGTTGCTGATGGCGGAGACGCCCGGGGTGGCAGCGGCCCGGTTCACCGCGGTACCGAGATTGGCGAATGAGCTGGACGACGCCTCCACCAGCAGAATGTTGCAGTTCGGGCAGGTGGCCGAGACCATGTCGAGGTCGAGCGATATCTCCTGGGCCCAGCCGCCGTTGGTGCGCGGGTACTTGGTTCCGCCGTTCTGGTCGATCTTCTTGAAGCAGCCGTTGCTGGTCGTGCAGGGCGGCAGGCCGTACTGGCTGCGGTAAACGGCGAGGTCCGCTTCTGCGGTCGGGTCGTCGTAGGCGTCGACGATCGCGATCGTCTGGCCCGAACCGGCTGTGGAAGAGGGCAAATTGTAGGCTGACTGCAGGTCGGCGGGGCCGTACCCGGATGGTGTCGCCGCGGGCGCGAGCTTGTGGGGAGTGGCGAGGTCCGTGCGGACGACCGCCATGCAGGAGGCCGCGCCGGCAGTCGGTGCGGAGCACGAGTGGGCTGTCGCCACGGCGGGGAGGGTCGGGGTTGTCGCGGCTTCAGCGCCGGGACTGAAGAGCATGAGTGGGATCGCCGTCAACGCCGCGGTTCCTATAACGGTCAGTCTTGCGCGCAGGTCCATGTATCGCTCCTTGCAATGAAGATCGACGAACAGGCTGCTCGAAGACTGGCAAACTTTTACTTGTTGCGTACGCATCAAGATTGCCAAGTTTTCGTCAACCTTCGGCATACGCGATTCACATCGGTGCAGCGTGCGGCGGCCCCTTGCAACGAGGGTTGCGTCACCTTGGCCCGGATCGGCGAGGACGCCTGGGCCATGGGCGACAGCAAGCAGCCGGATGCGGCCGGTATCGACCCGGTGCGCTTCGGCCTCAACTGCGTACCCCGATCCACCCCCCGGCTGGAAGCAAGCCGGAACTGATCCGGCGTTACCGCGAGGTGGCCGCGGAGTTCCCCACGTCGGGCCTGCCTCCCCTGGCAACGGCGTACTGGCTCATCAAGCCTCGTTCATTGGTTCGGGGCACGTGGGAGGAGGCGACGGAAGCGGCAGCCTGGCTCAGTGAGCGGCTGACCGAGTATGCCCCTCGGTTCGCATCGGAGAGCGACCGGGACACCACACGCCTGTCCCAACTGGTCGACGCTGCTGTCGAACAACTGCACTCGGGCGCTGATGTCCGCCTGGCGTCGAGCCGCCGCGCGATGAAGACGATCGCGTAGCACCTCGTTGCGCACTCCCGTCTCAGCGGAGGTGAACGACGTTGAGTCCGTGACCGGTGACGTGCGTCTCAACCCGAATTTACCTATTCGCCGAGGATCGCATCGCAGCCCCACAGCCGCTGCCGTTTCTCCGAGCCTCGTGATGTCAGTGCCCTCACCCATACTTCGGAATCACCGAACACAGATTCAGGAGGCAGGCTCGTGCCGGCACTTTATGACTTCACCACCTGGCAACCCCTGTTGCGCCTGTTGTACGCCGCGCACGCGGACACGCTCACCGCACCCGGCGGGCATGTGGCGGGGCAGATCAGTCCCGGAGGATGGAGTGTCCCGCTGCCGTTCCGGCCCCCGCAGCCGGGGCGTGCCTCACTGGTCTCGGACAACCAGGAGCAGTTCGACGCCGTGAGCCAGATCGTCGAGGCGCTCAAGGAGAACAGGAGCAGCAGCGTCTCCTTCGTCATGGAGGGCGCTTCTGCTCCCAGCGGTGTGCGGCTGCATCTGATCAGCCTGGGCTCTTCAGCGGAGCCGGGTATCGCAACCGCGCACCCGGGCACGCTTATTCTCGCGGACGGGGCACTGCCCGAGCCGGTGCGCCGCCTGCCCGAGCCAGTGCCGGGCGTAGTAGCGGCTCCATCCGCAGATGTGGAGCTGCTGCAGCGCACCCTTCGCGAACGGCTCCCGGACGCGGTGGGCGCCTGTGACGAGGAGATCGCAGCGGTCGAAACGCGTCTGGGCGTGCCGCTGCCTGCCGAGTTGCGGGCCCTGTACCAGGTCGTCCGGAACCGGTACGAGGACTGGGACGACTACGGGGAGCCGTACGACGCCGTCGGCTGCGAGCTGTTTCCTCTCGACGAGGTGTACGTCGCCGACGCGGCTTCCCGGCATGTGCTGTGGCAGTTTGGCGCCATGGAGGCGGTCGAGACAGGGCCGGAGGACGCCGTGCAGGGGCTTGTCGGCTCGCCGGGCTGGATTGTCTTCGGTGACAACGGTGGCGGAGACCGTCTCGCCATCGACCTCACACCGGGTCCGGATGGGCACGTCGGGCAGGTGATCATCATCAGTCACGAGGAGAACATCGGTGCCGGGCTGGTCGCTGACTCCCTCACCGACATGGTTGTCCACCGTCACTTCGACGGGCGGCCGGTCCGAAGAGCCGAACAGCCGCCACTCGTCGCCCACGTCAATCGCGCCTCCGTCCCCAGCATCGAGGCTGCCGCCCACCCTGGCCTGGAAGTCCTCAGCCTCGGGGTCTGGGAGAAGGAGCCTCTCAGCCTCGCCCCCGTCTTCGGCCTGCCGCGCCTGCGGACCCTTTCCGCCTATCCCGGTACTCTCGCCGATCCCTGTGAGATCGCCCGGCTCACCCACCTCGAGTATCTGAAACTCCCGCCTGCGGAGTGGCGCGTCCTCCTCGATGCGGGGGCTGTGCCCACCGGGCTTCTCGCCGCTGGCATCGAGGCCCACCGGCAGCAAGACAACCCACTGCAGACCATCGCCCTCGCCAACGAGATACTCGCCCTGTACGGTCGGCCGCCGATCGCAGATATCACGGTGCTGGAGGGAGCGGCCTCATAAGTTCTTCGCGGCCTGGCGTGCCGCCTATTTCGCCTTCCCGAAGGGGGGCCGCACTCGGGCTTCATGACCCGAACCGCCATCGTCGGGATGAGCCGCGGGCATCGGGCTGAACGTGAGTACCGGGAGTTGACGACCTGTACTGCTGCAACCAACCCGAGGTGTTGGCTCCAACCGTGAGCTCTGTTCTGGGCAGTGATGCCCGCAACACAGAAGGCGTTGACACTGTCAACGGGTAAGCTGTGCGGTGCCTCGCGCATGCCTCACTCACCTCATCCGGAGGGTCACTCATGCCGCACCTCGACCGGCTCCCCGGCACCCCTGAGTTCCGCATCAAGCTTCCCAAGGATGGCGGTGAGGCGTACGGGTATCTGCTCGACGAGTTCGGCGGGAACGGCACGCACAAGTTCCTCCTGCGGGAGGGTTCGTCGGCGGTCGCCGAGGCGTGGCCCGGGCTCGGCGACTACGCGCGCCAACTCCGTGCGGAACTACGCTCGGACGGTGCCTTCGTCGACGCCCCCGCCGACCCCGCCCGGCCCGGGACACCGCCGCGGTGGGTGGCGACCCGGGACATCCCGTGCAACTCCTCCTCGGCCGCTGCCGCGTTGGTGTACGGCTCCGACGCCTCCGGCCCGGAGGCCTGGCGCTCCGCCGAGGGCCACCCGCTCGCCGACTACCAGTCCCCCGGCTGGCGCGCCCCGCACAAGGCGTGGCTGGTGCGGGGGTCCAATGTCTCCGGGCGCAACCTGGTGCGGGAACTGTGGCTGGAGGAAGGGGTGGTCTCCGTCGCGGGCGCGCATCTGCCGCCCCTGGAGGAGAGCGATCCGACCAAGAGCGAGCTGCGCCGCTTCGTCGAGGAGGGATACGAGGGCGCCGCCTCCTACCACCAGAAGCGGGGCCTGGTCGACGAGTTGCACGCTTTCCTGACGCAGATGCGCGTCGGCGACACGGTGGCCACCATCGGCGACGGTCGGCTTCACATCGGCCGGATCATCGGGGACGCCGTGCAGACCGCCTCCCCGGGCGGCCTGTCCGATCTGCGGCGGGCGGTCGTCTGGCAGGCGGACAGCTATCCGTACGAGGAACTGCCGGACGAGGTGCAGCAGAAGCTGTCCGTACAGCACGACGTGGTCGACCTGACAGGCGTGCAGGAAGCGCTGTACAGGCTCACCGAGCCCGACGGCCCGGCGACAACCAATGCCCCCGCGCGGCCGCCCGCTGCCATGCCGCCCGCACAGCGGGAATTGTCACTGCCGGACGTCACCGACGCTCTCGCGGCGGATCTCCTCGTCCACGACCGGGCCTGGCTGGAGGAGATTCACGCGCTGCTGACCGATGAGAAGCAGTTGGTGTTCTACGGCCCTCCGGGCACGGGCAAGACCTACCTGGCGATGAAGCTGGCCGAGTACTTCGGCGGCGGCCCCGAGCAGGTCAAGATCGTGCAGTTCCACCCCTCGTACGCCTATGAGGACTTCTTCGAGGGCTACCGGCCCGTGGAAGACCCCGAGACACGGGAGGTGGCCTTCCGGCTGACCGCGGGACCGCTTCGCGAGCTCGCCGACCTCGCCTCGCGCGAGGGCAACCGGCACATCCCGCATTTCCTGATCATCGACGAGATCAACCGCGCCAATCTGGCGAAGGTCTTCGGGGAGCTGTACTTCCTGCTGGAGTACCGGACGAGGTCCGTCCGTCTCACCTACTCCGGGGACGACTTCGCGCTGCCGCCCAACCTTTTCGTGATCGGCACCATGAACACCGCCGACCGTTCGATCGCGCTGGTGGACGCGGCGATGCGGCGCCGGTTCGCGTTCGTGGAACTCTCCCCCCGCACCGAGCCCACCGCCGGGCTGCTCGAACGCTGGCTGAAGAGCCAAGGCAGGGGCATGGAGCCCGCCCGCCTTCTCGATGCCCTCAACGCCCGCCTGGGCGACGCGGACTTCGCCATCGGGCCCTCGTACCTGATGAAGCCGGGGGTGTACCGCGACGGCGGTCTCGAACGGACCTGGCGCACGAAGATCCTCCCGCTGCTTGAGGAGTACCACTACGGCGAGGGCATCGATGTCGCCGCCCGTTACGGCCTCGCGGCGCTGCGGGAGCAGCTCACGTGACGGTGCAAGCGACCGCGCCCGCGGCCTCGCTCGATGTGACGCTGCGCGAGTACGGGCCCGCGGTCTCCGTGCCGTTGAGTGCCGAGGCCGGGCGGGCCCTCGCCGCGTCCGGCATTCTGCAGAGCGCGACCCCGGATCCCGGCCGGGACGGGCACTGGCTGCTGCGGGCGGGCTGCCGGGTCGGTGCCGTACGGACGCCCGGTGGTGCGGTCGTACGGATCATGCCCAAGACCCCCGTGAGCCGGCTGTTCTTCCTCCTCGGCTTCAGCCTCGACCCGGCACGCGCCTGGCGCGACAGCCGGGAGGGGACCGTCGACACCGGTGCGTACGACGACATCGTCCCCGCCCTCGCGCATGCCGTGGAGCGGCAGATCCACGCGGCGCTGCGGCAGGGCGTCCTCCAGGGCTACCGGGAGGTGGAGGAGTGCGGCCCTGTCGTACGCGGGCGGCTGCGCGAAGCGGAGCAGATCCGGCGGCACTTCGGCCGTACGCCACCCGTGGAGACCGTGTACGACGCGTACACCGCCGACACCGCCGAGAACCGCATCCTGCGGGCCGCCGCCGAGCGGCTGCTGCGGCTGCC
>DATCWZ010000347.1:0-5757 GCA_036566065.1 Streptomyces sp.
GGCCGGCTCGGGAGGGCAGGCTCAGCAGCCGGATCGCCATCAGCACCAGGATGCCGAGTGTGGTGAGGGTGCCGATCAGTTCGGTGAAGACCTCGAACGGCGCCCAGTGCCCGATCCACGGCAGGGCCCACTCGGCGTCGAAGAGTTGGCCGAAGGCCGTCACCAGGGTGAGTACCAGCGTGAAGAAGCCGATGGCCACGAACCAGTGCGCGACGCCGACGACGCCCCATTTGTTCATGCGGGTGTGGCCGAGGAATTCCTTGGCCACGGTTTTGGTGCGCTGCGCCGGGTTGCCGGTACGGGTGTCGTCGGGTTGTCCGATCTTGACGACCCGGTAGATGTACGCGGCTGCGCGGGCGGCGAGCGCGATGCCGATCACGCTGGTGACCAGCGAG
This sequence comes from Streptomyces sp., assembly GCA_036566065.1. Taxonomy (GTDB): domain Bacteria; phylum Actinomycetota; class Actinomycetes; order Streptomycetales; family Streptomycetaceae; genus Streptomyces. Next base: position 396 of record DATCWZ010000347.1, read on the forward strand.
ATGACGATCGCTGCGAGCTGCATCTGCTGCTCCGTCCCTCCGGCGGTGGGGTGGGTGGTGCGGGCTGGGGTACAGGGCCCCCACCCGTAGGGTACTCGTCGGTAACATATGGGGAGGGGCGGGTCGGACACTACTGTGCGCCGGTGCCTGTTCTGAAGATCTGACGACTATGGCCACCGTCACGTAGGTGTCACTGTCCCGTACGGCAAGTGTCACGTATGAACCGTGTCACTCGTGCTCAGCCACTGCCCCATGGGGCAACACTCACTCGCAGGCCGCAATCGTGCCACCCATGCCGGGTGCAGGCAGGAAACTTGAGCCGTGTCGGCTCATGTCCATTGACACCGACGGCCTCTCCGGTGCACCATTGAGCCTGTTCAGCTCAACTTCCGGTGGAGGTATTAAGCGATGGCTCGCGCGGTCGGCATCGACCTCGGTACGACGAACTCCGTCGTCAGCGTCCTCGAAGGCGGTGAGCCCACCGTCATCACCAATGCGGAGGGTGCGCGGACCACGCCGTCCGTCGTCGCATTCGCCAAGAACGGAGAGGTGCTGGTCGGTGAGGTCGCCAAGCGCCAGGCGGTGACCAACGTCGACCGCACCATCCGGTCGGTGAAGCGTCAGATGGGCACCGGCTGGAAGGTGAACATCGACGGCAAGGACTTCAACCCCCAGCAGATCAGCGCCTTTGTGCTGCAGAAGCTCAAGCGCGACGCTGAGGCCTACCTGGGTGAGAAGGTCACCGACGCGGTCATCACCGTCCCGGCGTACTTCAACGACTCCGAGCGCCAGGCGACGAAGGAGGCCGGCGAGATCGCGGGCCTCAACGTCCTGCGTATCGTCAACGAGCCGACGGCCGCCGCACTGGCGTACGGGCTCGACAAGGACGACCAGACGATCCTCGTCTTCGACCTCGGCGGCGGCACCTTCGACGTGTCCCTCCTGGAGATCGGTGACGGCGTCGTCGAGGTGAAGGCCACCAACGGTGACAACCACCTCGGTGGTGACGACTGGGACCAGCGCGTCGTCGACTACCTGGTGAAGCAGTTCGCCAATGGGCACGGCGTGGACCTGTCCAAGGACAAGATGGCTCTCCAGCGTCTCCGCGAGGCCGCGGAGAAGGCGAAGATCGAGCTGTCGTCCTCGACCGAGACCACGATCAACCTGCCGTACATCACGGCGTCGGCCGAGGGCCCGCTGCACCTGGACGAGAAGCTCACGCGCTCGCAGTTCCAGCAGCTCACCGCCGATCTGCTGGACCGCTGCAAGAGCCCGTTCAACAACGTCGTCAAGGACGCGGGCATCCAGGTCTCCGAGATCGACCACGTCGTCCTCGTCGGCGGCTCGACCCGTATGCCGGCCGTCGCCGAGCTCGTCAAGGAGCTCACCAGCGGTCGTGACGCCAACAAGGGCGTGAACCCGGACGAGGTCGTCGCGATCGGCGCCTCGCTCCAGGCCGGTGTCCTCAAGGGCGAGGTCAAGGACGTCCTGCTGCTCGATGTCACGCCGCTGTCGCTCGGCATCGAGACCAAGGGCGGCATCATGACGAAGCTCATCGAGCGCAACACGACCATCCCGACCAAGCGCTCCGAGATCTTCACGACGGCCGAGGACAACCAGCCGTCCGTGCAGATCCAGGTCTACCAGGGCGAGCGCGAGATCGCGGCGTACAACAAGAAGCTCGGCATGTTCGAGCTGACCGGTCTGCCGCCGGCCCCGCGCGGCGTGCCGCAGATCGAGGTCGCCTTCGACATCGACGCGAACGGCATCATGCACGTCGCCGCGAAGGACCTCGGCACCGGCAAGGAGCAGAAGATGACCGTCACCGGCGGCTCCTCGCTGCCGAAGGACGAGGTCAACCGGATGCGCGAGGAGGCCGAGCAGTACGCGGACGAGGACCACCGCCGCCGCGAGGCCGCCGAGTCGCGAAACCAGGGCGAGCAGCTCGTCTACCAGACGGAGAAGTTCCTCAAGGAGAACGAGGACAAGGTCCCCGGCGATGTGAAGGCGGAGGTGGAGACCGCGCTCGCTGACCTGAAGGACAAGCTCAAGGGCGAGGACACCGCCGAGATCCGTACGGCCACCGAGAAGGTCGCGGCCGTCTCCCAGAAGCTGGGCCAGGCGATGTACGCCAACGCGCAGGCCGAGGGTGCCGCCCAGGGGGCGGACGCCCAGGGCGGCGCCAGGACCGATGACGATGTCGTCGACGCGGAGATCGTCGACGAGGACACCAAGGGCGGTGCGGCGTGACCGAGGAGACCCCGGGCTTCGAGGAGAAGCCCGACGTCCCCTCCAGCGACATGGCGGACGGCGCTGAGCCGACGGCTGCCGCTTCTTCCCCGGAGGAAGAGGCGGCCGCGGCCGGGGACGCACAGTTGACGGCAGGCCTGACGGCACAGTTGGACCAGGTTCGTACGGCGCTCGGCGAGCGCACGTCCGACCTCCAGCGGCTCCAGGCGGAGTACCAGAACTACCGGCGGCGTGTGGAGCGGGACAGGATCGCGGTCAAGGAGATCGCGTCCGCGAACCTCCTGTCCGAGCTCCTCCCCGTACTCGACGACGTCGGCCGGGCGCGGGAACACGGCGAGCTGGTCGGCGGCTTCAAGTCGGTGGCCGAATCGCTGGAGACGACGCTCGCGAAGCTGGGCCTCCAGCAGTTCGGCAAGGAGGGCGAGCCCTTCGACCCGACGATCCACGAGGCCCTGATGCACTCGTACGCGCCGGATGTCACCGAGACGACCTGCGTGGCGATCCTGCAGCCGGGGTACCGCATCGGGGAGCGCACCATCCGCCCCGCGCGGGTGGCCGTGGCCGAGCCGCAGCCCGGCGCGGCACCGGCGGCGGCGAAGGAAGAGAAGGCAGACGACGAGGAGAGCGGTGGCACGGAAGAGGTCTGACATCCAGTCCGGCCATTCCGCTGTGCACCGACGGGCCGCGCGGCCGGCCACCCGGCCGGCCGCTCGGCCGATCGTCCGGAAGGAGGGACGTCGATGAGCACGAAGGACTTCGTCGAGAAGGACTACTACAAGGTTCTCGGCGTCCCGAAGGACGCCACCGACGCCGAGGTCAAGAAGGCTTACCGGAAGCTCGCCCGCGAGTTCCACCCGGACGCCAACAAGGGCGACGCCAACGCGGAGGAGCGCTTCAAGGAGATCTCCGAGGCGAATGACGTCCTCGGTGACTCCAAGCGGCGCAAGGAGTACGACGAGGCGCGCGCCCTCTTCGGCAACGGAGGCTTCCGGGCCGGTCCCGGCGGTGCCGGCGGCAACTTCAACTTCGACCTGAGCGACCTCTTCGGCGGCGCGTCCGGCGGAGGCCAGGGCGGCGCCGGAGGGTTCGGCGGCGGCGGTCTCGGCGATGTGTTCGGCGGGCTGTTCAACCGGGGCGGCGCGGGCACCCGTGTGCAGCCGCGCCGCGGCCAGGACATCGAGTCCGAGGTGACGCTCAGCTTCACCGAGGCGGTCGACGGGGCCACGGTCCCGCTGCGGATGTCCAGCCAGGCCCCCTGCAAGGCATGCTCGGGCACCGGCGACAAGCACGGCACTCCCAGGGTGTGCCCGACCTGTGTCGGCACCGGGCAGGTGTCGCGCGGCACCGGCGGCGGTTTCTCCCTCACCGATCCCTGCGTGGACTGCAAGGGCCGGGGCCTCATCGCCCAGGACCCCTGCGATGTCTGCAAGGGCAGCGGCCGGGCGAAGTCGGCGCGCACAATGCAGGTCAGGATTCCGGCGGGCGTCATGGACGGCCAGCGGATCCGGCTGCGCGGCAAGGGCAGCCCCGGTGAGCGCGGCGGCCCGGCGGGCGACCTCTATGTCGTCGTCCACGTCGGCGCCCACCCGGTCTTCGGCCGCAAGGGCGACAACCTCACGGTCACCGTGCCCGTCTCCTTCACGGAGGCCGCGCTCGGCGGCGAGGTGAAGGTGCCCACCCTCGGCGGGCCGCCCGTCACCCTGAAACTCCCCGCCGGCACACCCAACGGACGTACGATGCGAGCCCGCGGCAAGGGCGCCGTACGCAAGGACGGCACCCGGGGCGACCTGCTGGTCACCGTCGAAGTGGCGGTGCCCAGGGTCCTCGACGCCGAGGCCCGGGACGCGCTGGAGGCCTACCGGAAGGCGACCGCGGGCGAGGACCCGCGGGCGGAGCTGTTCCAGGCTGCGAAGGGAGCTTGAGATGGACGGCCGTCGACGCAATCCGTACCAACTGACCGAGGAATCACCGGTGTACGTGATCTCGGTCGCGGCCCAGCTCTCGGGCCTGCATCCGCAGACTCTGCGCCAGTACGACCGGCTCGGCCTGGTCTCACCCGACCGTACGGCCGGGCGGGGCCGGCGCTACTCGGCCCGTGACATCGAACTGCTGCGCACCGTGCAGCAGTTGTCGCAGGACGAGGGCATCAACCTCGCCGGTATCAAGCGCATCATCGAGCTCGAGAACCAGGTCGCCGCGCTCCAGCAGCGGGTGGCCGAGCTCTCGGCCGCGGTGGACGGTGCGGCGGTGGCCATGCAGCAGCGCGAGGCCCAGGTCCACGCCTCGTACCGGCGTGATCTGGTGCCGTACCAGGATGTGCAGCAGGCCAGTGCGCTGGTGGTCTGGCGGCCCAAGAGACCGCTGGACTGAGCGGGCCGGGCGCCTGCCCGCCTGCTGCTTGCCTTGTTGCCCCGTTCTCCGGCTTCATGTCCGGAGGGCGGGGCCTTTGTGTAGCGGGACCGTCCGGTCGTCCGGTCAGGACGCCTCGTCGAGGATGCCCGACTGGGCGATCAGATAGCCGAGCTGGGCGCGGCTGCTGCTGCCGAGCGCGGCGGCGAGCTTGGCGACATGCGCGCGGCAGGTACGGACGTTCATGCCGAGCCGGCGGGCGATGGAGTCGTCGACGTAGCCCTCCACGAGGAGTTGGGCGATGGAACGCTGAACGCCGCTGATTCCCGGGGGAGTCGGGTTGTACTTGATCTCCTCCAGCAGGGGGGCGGCCCGGCTCCAGAGCTGCTCGAACACCTTGGCCAGGTACTCGACCAGGCCGGGATGACGCAGTTCGAGTGCGACCTGGCGGTCGTCCTGGGCGGGGATGAAGGCGACGGTCCGGTCGAACACGATCAGGCGCTCGATGAGTTCCTCAAGGGTCCGGATCTCCACATGGTCGCCCGCGATGCGTTCCGCGTACGCGAGGGTGCCCGGGCTGTGGCGCATGGTGTGCTGGTAGAGCGTACGAATGCTGACGCCCCGGTGGACCACGGACAGGCCGCGCTCCAGCGCTCTGCTGAGACTGTCCTCGTCCCGGCCGCCGCCGGGCTGGACGGTGAGCACCTCCGTACGGCACTCTGCGGTGGCGAGATCGAGGGCGGTGTTGATGCGGTTGACGCCC
>DATCWZ010000373.1:0-2297 GCA_036566065.1 Streptomyces sp.
CCGGTAAGGTTCGGGAAGTTGATCTCCGGATCGAGCACGGTGGCGCCGAGTTCGGCGAAGTCGCGGGCGCCCGGGGCGGACATGCTGAAGTACTCGCCCTTGAGGCCGTGCACCTCGGTGGACGGGGTCTCGGCCCGTAACGCGGAGGCGGCTGCGGGTTGGGCGGCGGCAGGCTGAGCCATGACGGCTGTTACGGGGAGCAGCAGGGCCGCCGCGCAGGCGAGCGTTCTGAAGAAGGTACGGGGGCGTGGCAGGGGTCGTATCAAGGCATCGTCCTCCTCGCAGAAGCCGGTGTGCCTCGAAACGGGCGAGGCACAGCACATGGTCGAACATTGAGCCACAGTTCCAAACACATAACAACGGGTCGCGCAGTCAAAATTTGCAAGATAGAAAACTTGGCTGTGAACGCCCCGTTCCCGCTCTCCAAGCGGAACATGGTCTGCTGACCGGCTGTCTCCACTGACGAAGACGGCGCGGGGCCGAGCGTTACGGGGTGGGCGAGCATGTGGGACGGTCCCTTCTACCGGGTCCGTCGCGACGGGTACGAGATCTGTTTCGTACCAGGCGTGGGAGAAGACCTGAATCCGCTGGTCACACGCCGGCGGCGGGGTGTCCGGATGCGGTGGTTCATCACGGCGGCCGGGTCGTCAATGATGTCCACCCGCACCCCCGGATTCCAGTCCGTACGAGACCGGCCGACGACTCCTTGCCGATGACCTCCTGCTGCCACGGCTCCATCGCGTCCTGCCACTGGTGCCACCAGCCGGGCAGGTTCGCCGGTCCCAGACCGGCGATGATCGGACCGGCCTCGTGGGCCGGAACTCCATAGCAGTCCAACAGCACGCTGACCTACCGGGCGTCCAGCCCCGTTTCGGCCTTCTCGATGCGCCGTACGGTGGCCGGGTGAGCGTTCAGCGCCCTGTCGGCGGCATCCAGACCAACGCCCGCACGCGCTCCATGAGCCGCTCTGGCGAGCCGAGTGGTCTGCGCCCCTCAGGCGAGCGTTTCCCGGCATTCGGGGTGGCCCCAGCCGTGCGGGCTCTTCGCGATCATGTCCTTCGCCGCATACGGCTTCCCGCAGTGGCACCGGCCCGCGTACCTGGCGCGGATCGTCGCACCGGAGCGCGCCGGGCTCTTGGCCGACGTGTTCCGTACGCCGCCCTCTGTCCTGCCCTTCGTCGCCCGGGCGGCCGCGGGCACCGGCAGCTCCGTGGCGCCGTGCACCGTTCCCGCCGCCTTCTGCGTCACCGCCACCTCGCTCGCGGCCTGATCGGCGAGCGCGTTGAGCTGGTCTCCGTCCACGTGGTGGGCGGGCACGTAGTGGAAGCTCACGCTGCGGCCTTCGAGCAGGGCGTCGATGGCCATCACCAGGTCCCGGTTCGCGACCGGCTTACCCGTCGAGGTCTTCCAGCCGTTGCGCTTCCAGCCGCGCAGCCACTTCGTCACGGCGTTCATCGCGTACTGCGAATCCATCCGCACCTCGGCCGGCACGCCCGGATCGGTGGACTCCAGCAGTTCCCGCAGGGCGGTGAGCTCGGCGACATTGTTGGTGGCGCTGCCCAGCGGGCCGGCCTCCCAGCGGTACGGCTGTCCCTGCGCGTCGGCCACGACCCACGCCCAGGCCGCCGGTCCCGGATTACCCTTCGACGCCCCGTCACACGCGGCGATGATGCGCTCGTCCATACCCTCGATCATGCCAGCACCGCGGCCCGCCCCGTTCCGCGCCCGGCGAGGGGCTCCGGCCCGGTGCGGGAATCACCGGGCCGGAGCCGCTGTCGTCGGTCAGAGCACTCCGGAAGCGGAAATCGTGACCTTGGCCTTGGTCTTACCGGACTGGCTGCCGTACGACTCGATCTTGCGTACGAGCTCCATGCTCGCCGCGTCGGCGACCTCGCCGAACACGACATGCTTGCCGTCCAGCCACGGGGTGACCACGGTGGTGATGAAGAACTGCGAGCCGTTGGTGTTCCGCCCGGCGTTGGCCATCGAGAGCAGGCCCGGCTTGCTGTGCTTGAGGGTGAAGTTCTCGTCGGCGAACTTCTCCCCGTAGATGCTCTTGCCGCCGGTGCCGTCACCCCGGGTGAAGTCACCGCCCTGGAGCATGAAGTCCGGGATGACGCGGTGGAACGACGAGCCCGCGTAGCCGAACCCGGGCTCGCCCGTGGCCAGCGCGCGGAAGTTCTCAACGGTCTTGGGGACCACGTCGTCGAACAGGTTGAAGGTGATCCGCCCGGCGGCCTTGCCGTCGATGGTGATGTCGAAATACGCCTTGATTGTCATGGGGACATCCTGGCATT
>DATCWZ010000125.1:0-2117 GCA_036566065.1 Streptomyces sp.
ATCGAGGACGGATGTGCCGAGGACGACTGGGCCGCGTGGGCCGCGCTCACGAAGGACGCCGGTGACCGGGCGCAGCTCGTCGGGGACGACCTCTTCGTGACGAGCGCCGAGCGCCTCGCGGACGGGATCCGCCGCGGGGCCGCCAACGCGATCCTGATCAAGGTGAACCAGATCGGCACGCTCACCGAGACTCTCGACGCCGTCGAGCTGGCCAAGGCGTCCGGTTACGGGGTCGTGGTCTCCCACCGCTCGGGGGAGACCGAGGACACGTTCATCGCGGACCTCGCCGTGGCCGTGAACGCGGGCCAGATCAAAACGGGATCGCTGTCCCGCAGCGACCGGGTCGCCAAGTACAACCAGCTCCTGCGCATCGAGGAGATCCTCGACGACGCCGCCGTGTACGCGGGCCGTTCCGCGTTCCCGCGGTTCCGCTTCGAGGGCTGATGGACTGGCGGGCCGACGGCCCGCGGACGCACAGCGGGTCTCGGTTTCGCAGCCTCCGTCCGTCCCCGTACTCGGTCCCGTACCGTGTGCGGGGACGGACGTGCGTAGTGGGGAGGCGTGAGACATGGCCGGGAAGGACCGGGACCGGTTCTCCACCGCGACCAGGCTGCGACTGCTCGGGGAGCAGACCGCGGCCCGTGTCTACCGGTCCCAGAACCGCCGTCAGGCCCGCCGTTCCCGGCTCACCGGCCGGGCCGCGTTCCTGGTGCTGATCGTCTGCTCGCTGGTGGTGGCCCTCGCGTACCCGATGCGGCAGTACATCTCCCAGCGGGACGAGATCGCCGACCAGGAGCGGCTGTCGCAGGAGGCGCACCGGCGTACCGAGGAGCTGCGCGACGAGAAGGCGCGGCTCAAGGACGACGCGTACATCCGGCGGCTGGCCCGGGAGCACCTGCATTACGTGATGCCCGGCGAGACCGGTTATACGGTGATCGACCCGGACGCCGGCGAGGACCACCGCGGTGAGCCGGGTGCGACGGGCGGGCCCTGGCACACGAACCTCTGGGACGGCGTGGACAGTGCCGACCGCCGCTGACCGCCGGCGCGCGGGCCCCGCGCCCGTCACGGCTCTCCCCTCTTCTTCCCCGTCCCTCATATCCGTCCGACAGAGATCCAAGGCAGGCATGGACACGCCCCCTCCGCAGACCGAATCCACCCCGCCCACCGCAGTGGACATCGCCGCGTTCGAGCAGCAGCTCGGCCGCCCGCCGCGCGGGCTGCGCGCCATCGCGCACCGCTGTCCCTGCGGCAATCCGGATGTGGTCGAGACGCGGCCCCGACTGGAGGACGGCACGCCGTTCCCGACGACGTACTACCTGACCTGTCCGCGTGCCGCGTCCGCGATCGGCACGCTGGAGGCCAACGGGGTCATGCGCGAGATGACCGAGCGCCTCGCGAACGACCCGGAGCTGGCCGCGGCGTACCGGGCCGCGCACGAGGACTACATCGCGCGCCGCGACGCCATCGAGGTCCTGGAGGGCTTCCCGAGCGCGGGCGGCATGCCGGACCGGGTGAAGTGCCTGCATGTCCTGGTCGCCCACTCGCTGGCAGCGGGTCCCGGGGTGAACCCGCTGGGGGACGAGGCGATCGCGATGCTGCCGCAGTGGTGGGCGAAGGGGCCCTGTGTCACGCCGTGCGGCGAGGAGCCGCACGCGTCCTGACCCGCGAACACCCGCAGCGACCGGGGCGGCAGCCCCGGTGACACACCCTCACAGGAGTCCCCATGACCCGCGTTGCCGCCATCGACTGCGGTACCAACTCCATCCGTCTGCTCGTCGCCGACGCGGACCCGGCCACCGGCCATTTCGCCGAACTCGACCGCAGGATGCGGATCGTCCGGCTCGGGCAGGGCGTCGACAGGACCGGCAGGCTCGCCCCCGACGCGCTGGAGCGTACGTTCGGCGCGTGCCGTGAGTACGCGGCGGTGATAAAGGAGCTGGGGGCCGAGCGGCTCCGCTTCGTCGCCACGTCCGCCTCGCGCGACGCCGAGAACAGCGACGAGTTCGTCCGCGGTGTGCTGGACATCCTGGGCGTCGAGCCCGAGGTGATCAGCGGTGACCAGGAGGCCCAGCTCTCGTTCGACGGCGCCACGAAGGAGCTGGCGGGCAGTGACC
>DATCWZ010000722.1:0-4602 GCA_036566065.1 Streptomyces sp.
GGCAGCCCTGCCCGCCGCCGACGGTCCCGGCGGGGGCACGGTCAGCCCTTGCTTACCGCTGTCAGGATTTCCGGGAGGCGGTTGGCTGTGCGCGGGGCTGCCAGGTGGAGGCCCAGCAGGCCCACCGCCGTTCCGTACACCGCGCCGACCGGGAGGACCAGCCACAGCCAGTCGTGCTGACCCGATGTGTGCAGCCAGACCGTCAGCGCGATCACCGGGGCGCTCAGCAGGGCCGACGCCAGGATCCCGCCGAAGATCGAGATCCAGGCGAGTCCGCCCTGCCCCGGCACCACGTTCCTGAACGTGCCGTCCTGCGGGATCGAGTACGGGAACGACGCCGAGGCCCACGCCCCGGCCGCCAGCATCGAGCCCAGCAGGGCGAACGAGAGCCCCATCGCGGACGGCAGCACCGACCCGTCCCCGAGGACCGCCACCGTCACCGCGGTCACCAGCACCGTGTACGGCAGGGTGATCAGCAGCAGCGCCAGCGCCCGGGCCCGCAGCTCCCTGTACGCATCCCGGGGCGAGGAGATCGTCATCGCCACCATCCAGAACGCCGACGTGTCCTGGCCGAACTGGTTGTACATCTGCATGCCGAGCATCCCGGCCGCGAAACAGGCGAAGTACGCGGAGCCCGCCCCCTGCACCGCGTTGAGTACTGGCACGATCATGCCGATAGCCAGCGCCGTCACCCAGGCGGCCTTCGTCTTGGGGTCCCGTGCCACGTACAGCAGGGAGCGCCGCATCACCGTTCCCGTGCGCCCCTCCGGCAGCAGCAGGGCGGCGATCGCGGAACGGCCCGCTCCGGAGCCCTTCCGGGCCGGTGCGGCCGCCGCCACCGTCGAGCCGTCGGGCGAGACCATCAGCTTCACCAGGCTCCGCTGCCAGATCCACAGCAGGGCGCCCAGCGCCGCCGCGGAGATCAGCAGTTGCAGCACGGCCGCCCCGTACGCCCCGTCCGACGCGGACTCCACCGCGCCGATCGCCGACGCGGGCGGCAGCCACCGCACGACGTCCGCCACCGGCCGCAGCGACGCGAGGCCGCCCGCCTCGCCGAGCCGCTGCATGCCGTAGCTGACGAACTGGATGCCCACCGCGATCACCAGCCCGCTCAGGACCGCCAGATCGCGGCCCCTGCGGGAGGTCAGCAGCCGGATGTTGGCCGTGGCGACCGTACGCGCCAGCGCCACGCAGACCAGCAGCGTCAGCACCACCGCGACCACGCCGAACGCCACCGCCACCGCGCCATGCGCCACGGCGAGCACCGAGCCGGCCGCCAGGCACAGCGTGAACAGCGGCCCGATCCCGATCAGCGACGCCACCAGCAGCGCGACGGTCAGCGGGCGCGGCCGCAGCGGCAGCATCACCAGCCGGCTCGGGTCCAGGGTCTCGTCGCCGCTGGGGAAGAACAGCGGCATCACGGCCCAGCCCAGCGCCAGTATCCCGGCCAGCAGCACCACCAGCGCACCCGCGCCGGAATTGCCGCGCAGGGCGATCAGGCCCACCACCTGGCCCGCCGCAAGGAGCAGCGCGAACACCATGGACGTGACATAGGCCGCCCGCCGCTTCGACGACTGCCGCAGCCCGTTGCGCAGCAGCGTCAGCTTGAGCTGTACGAAGACGGGGACCAGGCCCTCGCCCGGCGTGCTCATCGGGCGCCGCCCAGCCAGTCCAGCGACTCCCCGGTGTCCCGGCCGCCCGCGCCCACCAGTTCGAGGAATGCCTGCTGCAGTGAGGCCGACGCGCCGCGTACCTCGGCGAGCGGGCCATCGGCCCGTATCTTCCCCGCCGCCAGCACGGCCACCCAGTCGCAGAGCGACTCGACGAGCTCCATCACATGGCTGGAAAACACCACGGTCGCACCGGAACGGGTGTAGCGCTCCAGCACACCCCGGATGGTCTGCGCGGACACCGGGTCGACGCCCTCGAACGGCTCGTCCAGGAACAGCACTTCGGGGTTGTGCAGCAGGGCCGCGGCCAGCCCGATCTTCTTCCGCATCCCGGTCGAGTAGTCCACGACCAGCTTGTGCTGCGCACCCGCCAGATCCAGTACGTCCAGAAGCTGGGCCGCCCGCTTGTCGACCTGCTCACCCGGCAGCCCGCGCAGCCGCCCTGTGTACGCGAGGAGTTCGCGCCCCGAGAGCCGCTCGAAGAGCCGCAGCCCCTCCGGGAGCACCCCGATCCTGGACTTCACCGCGACGGGATCGCGCCACACGTCGTGGCCGCCGATCTCGATCGTGCCCATGTCCGGCCTGAGCAGCCCGGTCACCATCGACAGCGTGGTGGTCTTGCCAGCCCCGTTGGGCCCGACCAGCCCGATGAACTTCCCGGCCGGCAGTTCGAGATCGATGCCGCCGACCGCGATCTGGTCCCCGAACCGCTTCCACAGCCCCTGGATGCGCAAGGCGGGCGGCGCGGTCGGTGCGGTGCCCGCCGTACCGCCCGCGGCGGTCACGGTTTCACTGCCCTGTTCGGTCCGATCCGGCACAGCACTGCCTTTCGAATATCCCCGTGTACGGGGACCACCCTACGAAAGGCGTGCCCGGGCGTCTGCGGCCTCCCGTGCGCAGGCGTACGCCAAGGGGCTGATCAGCTCGTCGGCGCCCGGCAGCCACCGGTTGGTGTGGGTGGGGCGTCGCGCCCACTGCACAGCGCCCCGCCGCCCGACCCGGGTCGGCGGCCCCGCGATGTAGTGGCCCTCGCCGCGGCCCACCAGGTCGATCGCCTCGGCGTTCCACCCCAGGTTCCGTACGAGACCGGCCGCCTTGGCCGCGGCGCCGGGCATCACGAGGAAGAGCATCCGCCGGTCCGGAGTGCAGGTGACGGGGCCGAGCATCACGTTCATCCGCTCCATCCGCGCCAGCGCCAGGAAACCGGCGGATTCCGGGACATCGAGGGCATCGAAGGCGCGCCCGGTCGGCAGCAGGACCGAGGCCGTGGGATGCGTGGACCACATCCGGCGCGCGGCGGCGGCGCTGCCCGTCGCCAGGCCGGCCCAGTCGGGCCCGGCGGGATGGGCGCCCGGCGACTCGCAGCCGGCGTCGCCGCACGAGCAGTGTTCCGTCCCTTCGCCCGCTATGAGCCAGGTGCCCGGGAACACGTCCCAGTGGCGTTCCTCCGTGTAACGCACCGCGGCATCGAGCAGTTGTTCACCTCGCTGATGGGGGACACGGGCGGCTTGCGTGACTGTGATGGGCTCTTCCACGGACTGCACAACTCCCGCCGCCACCTGGGGTTACGGGCGCGGCGCGCGCGGACACGCCGTAACGGGCCCGCATATGGGGCGCATTGGTGCATTAAGGGGGGCGCGCGTGAGGCAGTGCACCGATGTGCGGGTAGGCACATGCGGGATACGCGGGCCCGGCCGGACCCGCGGAACCCCACGATGACCCGACATCGCTACGGCTCGTACCGAATACCGAGGAATAAGCGCATTTCTTGCGTATCTGCCGGGCAGTGATCCCACCACTGATCACTGCGGTCTCAGGGGGAAATACATGGCAGCCAGGCCACTTGTCGCCCGTCAGCCGAACGAACGGCTCCAGACGCTGATCCAGGAGGCGGGCTGTTCCAACGCCGGTCTCGCGCGCCGCGTCAACATGGTCGGCGCCGAGCGCGGTCTCGATCTCCGTTACGACAAAACGTCCGTGGCCCGCTGGCTGCGGGGGCAGCAGCCACGCGGCAGGGCGCCGGGGATCATCGCCGAGGCGCTCGGCCGCAAGCTGGGCCGTACGGTCACGATCGACGAGATCGGCATGGCCAACGGCAAGAACCTGGCCTCGGGCATCGGCCTGCAGTTCGCGCCGACCGTCATGGGCGCGATCGAGCAGGTCTGCGAGCTGTGGCGCAGTGATGTGGGGCGGCGCGACCTGCTGTCCGGCTCGGCCGTCGCCGCGTCCGCCCTCGTCGAGCCCAGCCGCGACTGGCTGATCACCGGCGCCGATCCGCAGGTCGCCCGGGCCGCCGGCGCCCGGGTCGGCAGGTCCGACGTGGAGGCCGTACGCGCCATGACGGCGGCGCTCGTCGATCTGGACCACAGATTCGGCAGCGGCCATGTACGGCCGGTCCTGGTGCACTACCTCAACAGCGTGGTGTCCGGGCTGCTGTCGGGGGCGTACCGGGAATCGGTCGGCCGCGAGCTGTTCGGCGCGGTCGCCCGGCTCACCGAACTCGCCGGATACATGGCGGTGGACACGGGCCAGCCCGGACTCGCCCAGCGCTACTACATCCAGGCGCTGCGGCTGGCCCAGGCCGCCGGTGACCGGGCGTACGGCGGCTATGTGCTGGCCGCGTCGATGAGCCATCTCGCCGCGCAGCTCGGCAATCCGCGGGAGATCGCACAGTTGGCACGGGCCGCGCAGGAGGGGGCCCGGGGCCGGGTGACGCCGCGGGCCGAATCGATGTTCCACGCCGCGGAGGCCCGGGGGCACGCGCTGATCGGCGATGCGCAGAGCTGCCGGGCGGCGGCCGGGCGGGCGCTGGCGGCGCTGGAGCAGGCCGCCCCGGACACCGGGGACGACCCCGCCTGGATCGCCCACTTCGACGCGGGCTACCTCGCGGACGAACTCGCGCACTGCCACCGGGATCTGGGGCAGGGCGAAC
>DATCWZ010000086.1:0-4145 GCA_036566065.1 Streptomyces sp.
GGGTTCTGGCCGGTGGCTCCGATGACCGCTTGGGCCACCTCGCCTACCTCTTCCGACAGTTTCAGCATCCTCAGCAGGAGGTCCTGTTCCGGGGGCAGTCCGGTTCGCGCGTCCAGCCATTCGGTCAGGCGGTCGATCGTGTCCCAGGGGTGGGGATGCGGGGTGCTGTTGGTGGGTGTCATGCGGTCAGGATGCCGGATTGCCGCCACGTCTGATGGGCCGTCAGTTGATGCTGGTGCCCGTTCCGGTTACCCGGATTCGGGGGTCGTTGTGGCGTAGTTCGACCGTGAGTTGGCCCGGGCGGCCCATGTCTTTGCCCTGGTGCAGGGTGAGGGTTGCGGCGTCGGGGACCAGGGCCTGCTCGCGCAGGTACGCGCCGAAGGCTGCCGCTGCCGCCCCCGTTGCCGGGTCCTCGACGACGCCGCCGACCGGGAACGGGTCGCGGACGTGGAATACCGTCGCCGATTCGCGCCACACCAGTTGTACGGTCGTCAGGTCGAGCCGGTGCATCAGCGCTTCCAGGCGCGCGAAGTCGTAGTCCAGGTCGGCCAGCCGCTCGCGGGTCGCTGCGGCCAGCACCAGGTGGCGGGCACCGGCGAAGGCGATACGGGGCGTGAACGCCGGGTCCAGGTCGGCGGCCGGCCAGTCCAGGGCCGCCAGGGCCTCGGCCAGGTCCTCCGGGGCGATGTCCGTGATCCTCGGCTCGACGCTGGTGAGCGTGGCGCGCAGTTCGCCGCCGTCCCGGGTGACGGTGACCGGGACCGTACCCGCGCGGGTGGCGAACACCAGGTCGCCGGGGCCGTCGCGGTGTGCGAGCGCGATCGCCGCCGCCACCGTCGCGTGGCCGCAGAACGGGACTTCGGCCTTGGGGCTGAAGTAGCGGATCGTATAACCGCCGTGGCCGGTCGGGCCGGTCAGGAACGCCGACTCGCTGTAGCCGAGATCTGCGGCGATCGCGAGCATTGCGGCTGCGTCGAGTCCGGAGGCGTCCAGGACCACACCGGCGGGGTTTCCGCCGCTCGGGTCGGTGGAGAAGGCCGTGTAGCGCAAGAGCTCAGGTGTCTTGGTCATGTCGCTGATCAACCGTGCCGCCGACCCTGGCATTCCCGGGGCGGCGGCACGGTCGAGGGGTGGTCCGGGGCCCTGACCCCCCGGACCACCCGGCCGTTCCCGCGGCCCCCCAGCCGGGGGGAACGGCCCGCTCACTGCGGTCATGGGTGATTCTTGATGCCGGTGTAACCCACCTGTGGGTTTTCCGTGAAGGTCGGAAGCATACGGGCAGCGCGTGCTCGCGTGGTCATGAAAGCGGAAAATCTACGGAATGTTTCATTGGCGGGTGAGTGTGCGTAGCTGGTTCGGGGTGGTTTGTGTGTCCTCGTCAGTCCCGGGTGTCCGCCGGGTAGTGGACGCCGATGCGGTCACGTACCGCGTCCAGCGTCCGCATCACCGCCAGCGTGCCGTCCAGCGGCACCAGCGGCGACTCCGTCTCGCCCGCCCGCAGCGCGCGGATCACCTCCGCCGCTTCGAACTGCATCCCGGTCAGATCCGACGGGCCCGGACCCGACGTGACCTCCTCGGGCTCGTGGCCCGGCCGGTGAAGGACGAACCGGTCCGGGTGGTAGAAGCCGTGCGGGAAGTCGATCCGGCCCGCCGTGCCCGTGACCGACGCGACCGTCGGCGTGTCCCCGACGATCGAGCAGCCCAGCAGCGCCGTCGCCCCCGAATCCCAGCCCAGCAGCATCCCCGTGTTCAGGTCGACGCCCTCGGGCGACAGCAGCGCGTCCGCCCGCACCCGGTCCGGCTCGCCCAGGAGCAGGTGCGCGAACGCCACGGGATACACCCCCAGGTCGAGCAGCGCCCCGCCGCCGAGCGCCGGATCACGCAGCCGGTGCTCGGGGCCGAAGGAACCCGCGAAGCCGAAGTCGGCCTGGACGGTGCGGATCTCGCCGATGGCGCCGTCCCGCACCAGCTCCGTCATCCGGCGGATGACGGGATTGCAGTACGTCCACATTGCTTCCATCAGGAAGAGTCCGCGCTCGCGGGCCAGCGCGACGAGCTCCTCGGCCTGCCGGGCGTTCAGCGTGAACGCCTTCTCGCACAGCACATGCTTTCCGGCCTCCAGCGCCAGCCCGGCGGCCTTTCGGTGCGCGGAGTGCGGCGTCGCCACGTACACCACGTCTATGTCGTCGTCGGCGAGCAGCTCCGCCCAGCTTCCGTACGCCCGCCCGATGCCGAACCGCTCCGCGAACGCCTTCGCCGACACATCCGTACGAGAGGCGACCGCCGCCAGCTCCGTACCGGAGTCGGGCATCGACAGCACATCCGCCGTGAACGTCGCGGCTATCCCACCCGTCGCCAGAACACCCCAACGCACCATCCTGCTCATGCCCACCCGCCCGCAAACAAAAAAGTTCCGACCACAACCACTGAGCTGAGAGCATAGGTGCGGATTCGACCGAAGCGGAGATGAGAATGCCGGACAGCGGCGGCAGCCCGTCCCAGCCAGCCCCCATACCGATGACGACACGGGCAGGCGCCGCGCCCGGCACCGCCACCGCGACCGCCGCGCGGCGGGCCGGGTTTCTGGTCACCATGGTCCTCGGCGGGCTCACCGCCCTGCCGCCCCTGTCGATGGACATGTACCTCCCGGCCCTCCCCGAGGTCACCGACGCCCTGCACGCCCCGGCCGCCACGGTCCAGCTCACCCTGACCGCATGCCTCGCCGGCATGGCGCTCGGCCAGATCGTCGTCGGGCCGATGAGTGACCGGTGGGGGCGGCGCAGGCCGCTGCTCCTCGGCATGGTCATCTACGTGATGGCCACCGCGATCTGCGCCTTCGCCCCCACCGCCGAACTCCTCATCGGCTTCCGGCTGCTGCAGGGTCTCGCCGGCTCGGCGGGCATCGTGATCGCCAGGGCCGTGGTGCGTGACCTGTACGACGGCATGGACATGGCCCGGTTCTTCTCCACCCTCATGCTGATCTCCGGAGTCGCCCCGATCGTCGCCCCGCTGATCGGCGGCCAGGTCCTGCGGATCACCGACTGGCGCGGCATCTTCGTCGTCCTCACCGCCGTCGGAGTCGTACTCACCCTGGTCGTCTGGAAGTGGCTTCACGAGACCCTGCCCGAACAGGACCGGCGCACCGGTGGGATCGGCGAGGCGCTGCGCACCATGCGCGGGCTGCTCGCCGACCGGGTGTTTGCCGGTTACATGATCGCGGGGAGCCTCGCCTTCGCGGCGCTCTTCGCGTACGTGAGTGCCTCGCCGTTCGTCGTCCAGGAGATTTACGGCGCGTCACCGCAGACCTTCAGCCTGCTCTTCGGCATCAACTCCGTCGGCCTGATCACCGTCGGGCAGATCAACGGCAAGATCCTCGTCGGCCGGGTCAGCCTGGACAAGGCGCTCGGCTTCGGGCTCGGCATGATCACGGTGGCCGCGGTCGCGCTGCTGCTGATGACCTCCGGGGCTTTCGGCGAGGTCGGCCTTGTGCCGGTCGCCGCCGGGCTGTTCGTCCTGATGTCGGCGATGGGGCTCGCGATGCCCAACACCAACGCCCTGGCCCTCATGCGCGCGAAGCACGCCGCCGGGTCCGCGTCGGCGCTGCTGGGCACGTCCGCGTTCATGGTCGGCGCCGTCGCCTCGCCGCTGGTGGGGATCGCGGGGGAGCAGACGGCCGTGCCGATGGCCCTGGTGCAGGTGGTGTGCGCGCTGGCCTCCGTCGGATGCTTCCTCGGGATGTGCAGGCCGTGGCGGAAGGCGGCGGGCCATTAGGCGTGCGGATGTCTCCGCCTACACTTTGCCGGTGAACGCCACCCTCCCCACCTCGGACGCCCTGCGTACGGCCCTGGCAGCGCTGCTCGCCGGGCTGCCGCCTACGCAGGCCGCGCAGGCCGTCGAGCGGCTGATCGCCAGCTACCGGGGGACCACCCCCACCGACGCGCCCGTCCTGCGGGACCGCTCGGACGTCGCCGCGTACGCCGCGTACCGGATGCCCGCGACCTTCGAGGCCGTACGGTCCGCGCTCGGTGCCCTCCGCGAGGCCGCCCCCGACTGGACGCCCGCCACGCACACCGATGTCGGCGGCGGTACGGGCGCGGCGAGCTGGGCCGTCGCCGGGGCCTGGGAGGGGCCGCGCACGACCGTCC
>DATCWZ010000834.1:0-2382 GCA_036566065.1 Streptomyces sp.
GGGCGTACGTACCCGACTCGCCGAACAGCCGCGGCCGTTGGCGCCTCAGCCGCAACGCCGCGACGGTGACGGCCGTCTTCTCGTCGGGCCCCCCGGCGGGCCGCGCGAACGGGCGCCGGTTGTCCGGGTCCACCAGCGCGATGTACTCGCCCTCCGTGCCCTGGTACAGATCCGGCACCCCCGGCATCGTCAGATGCACCAGGGCGGCGCCCAGCACATTGGCCCGTACGAACGGGCCGAGCGACTCCGCGAACCGGTTCAGCAGCGTCCGTGCCTCGCCCGTCCCGCTGCCGGGGCCCGCCGCGACGAAGTCGGCCACCGCACGCTCGTACGACGTATCCGGCTCGGTCCAGCTCGTGAAAAGGCCCGCTTCCCGTACGGACTTCAGCAGCGCGGGCTCCAGCCGCCCGGCCGCCTCCCCGGCCGGGAGGCCCGCGCATCCGTACGCCGACTGCCATGCCTGCCAGGCGAGCCGGGGATCGGGCGCGGGCAGCGGGGTGGCCCGGGCGAGCCGCGTCACCAGGGCCGCCCACCACTCGGGGCATTCCGACAGGACCGCGATCCTGGCCCGTACGTCCCCGCTGCGCTTGGTGTCATGGGTGGTCAGCGCCGTGCCGGTGGCGGGCCAGTCGCGGGCGAGGCGGACACAGAAGGCGTGGAACTCCTCGGGACTCACCGCGGGCTGCCCGGGGTCCCCGCCCACCTCGGTGGCCGAGAGCAGCGGTACGTACCGGTAGAACGCCATGTCTTCGACCGACTTGGCGTGCAGCGCGGACGCCGTCTGGGCGAAACGGACGCAGAACGCTGCCTGCTCCGGGCCCTCGCCGAGCCGCCCCAGCGCCAGATCCCGCACCACATCGACGGCCGCCGCCTCCTCCGGTACCGAGAACAGCGCCTTCGCGTCGCTCACCGCCTCGGCGGGAAGCGCCGCTTCGGCGAGGTCGGTCGGCGGGCCGCCCGCGGTGACGTACGGGCGGTAGACGGGGACACGGACCAGCAGTTCGCGCACGGCCGTACGCAGCGCCCACGGGGCGCGGTCCCGCAGCGCGGGATCCGCGGCGCAGAACCCGGTGGCGATGCGGGTCAGCCACGCGGTCTCGGCGGCCAGCTCATGGCTCACCACGTGGTACGCCGCCCGGCGGACGGTCGCCTTCCAGTAACCGCCGTGGTCCCGCGGCGGCCCGGCGAAGTCCCGGTAGCGGCCGAGCAGATCGGCGGCGCCCATCGGATCGGTGAACAGGCCGTCGATCCGGTGCAGGGCGTCGTAGCCCGTCGTCCCGGCCACCGCCCAGCCGGCGGGCAGTTGTTCGGAGCCGGTGAGGATCTTCTCGACGACGGTCCACCGCCCCTGCGCGGCCCCGGCGAGCCGCTCCAGATAGGCCGCCGGGTCGGCCAGCCCGTCCGCGTGGTCGACGCGCAGCCCGTCGATCACACCGTCGCGTAACAGTTCGAGAATCTTCGCGTGGGTGGCGTCGAAGACCTCCGGGTGCTCCACCCGTACGCCGATCAGATCGGAGATGGTGAAGAACCGCCGGTAGTTGAGCTCAGTACGGGCCAGCCGCCACCAGCAGAGCCTGTAGTGCTGGGCGGCCAGGCACTCGGCCGGCGGAAGGTCCTCGGTGCCCTCGCGCAGCGGGAACTCCTGGTCGCCGTAGCGCAGCACCGGCGTGCCGTCGTCCCGGGTGCCGGTTTCGAAGCGGCCCGCCTCTTCGCCGAACGGCCCCGCGAGGACCGGCAGCAGCATCTTTCCGCCGCCCGCAGCCCAGTCGATGTCGAACCAGCGGGCGTACGGCGATCCGGGGCCGTCCCGCAGGACCTCCCACAACTGGCGGTTGTACCGGGGCGCGGCCGCCATGTGGTTGGGCACGATGTCCAGGACCAGCCCCAGACCGTGCCCGCGCGCCGCCGCGGCCAGGTGCCGCAGCCCCTCCTCGCCGCCCAGCTCGGCCCGGACCCTGCTGTGGTCGACGACGTCGTAGCCGTGCGCCGAGCCGGGCACGGCTTCGAGGACGGGCGACAGATGCAGATGGGAGACGCCGAGCGAGGCGATGTACGGCACCGCCCGTGCGGCGGCGGCGAACGGGAAATCCGGCTGGAGCTGGAGCCGGTACGTGGCGGTGGGCGTCATGCACACCTTCGTACCCAGCCTGACGCCGTCTGTGTCATGCCTAAGCGGGACGTTTGAGCACCGTCAGGCTGCGTCCGATCAGCGTGACCCGGTCGCCCGCCGAGACCTCCGGCCCCGTGCCCGGCGGCACGCCGTCCGGGCGGGCCGTGTCCACGATGATCTGCCACTGCCGCCCGTGGTTCACCGGAACGGCGAATTCCAGCGCGTCGGCCCCGGCGTTGAACATCAGCAGGAAGGAGTCGTCCGAGATGCGC
>DATCWZ010000324.1:0-10803 GCA_036566065.1 Streptomyces sp.
ATCCACATCGGCAGCCACGCGGCGCCGCGCATCCCGGGCACGACGGGTAAACGTCTCCATCACCTTGCGGACGCCACGCTGGTCCGCCCGCCGGTCGGTGCCCCAAGGCCGCGACGGCGTCTCCCCCTCATGCCACAACTCGCGGAAACGCCGCCGGCCCCGGGCGATGCTGCTTTTGAACGCCGACGAGCTCACGCCGAGCAACGCGGCGGCGGTCTCGTAACGGTCGGTCGCGGCGAGCGCGATGATGGCCTCCCGCTGTGCGGGTGTCAGACGCGGCAGGATCTGGGCGAGCGCCATCCGCTCCACGACCGGCCCCTCCGGGGACCTCGCCGGGACCGTGATGCATTCCCAATACCACCGGAACTTCGGCGACGACCCCGGCCCGTGCGTGACACCGTCGGTGTGCTGCCGGTAGAAGCCCATCTCGCGGAACTCTGACCGGATCAGGTCGTAGATCGCGCTGCGGCCGACCTCAACAAGCTGGTGCGATGTGGGCGGCTCCTCCGCCGCGTACAGGTGCTCCACGATCGCGCTCCACGCCTCGTCGCGGCGGTCCTGGTAGTGCATCACCAACGCACGGCCCGTATTGGTGGCCAGCGCGGCGATCCGATCGAGCTGGGCCAAGGTGAACCCGTGCCGTACCTCGGTGAGGCTCCGCGGCGTGCCGTAGTCGACGTTAGGGATCTCCGGCTCGACCGGGTTGTCTTCGCGCGGCGGATAGTAGGTGAGCTGGGTCACGACGCCACCTCCGCCGACGTCCAACCGCCCATGTCGTCGAGAAACACCCACCCGTGCACCCAGTGCCGCACCGCGACCTCGCGCGGGTCGGCCGCGCCACGGCGGATCTTCCAGCCGCGCGCGTACGCCGCTTGCGGCTCCCGCTCGACCGCGTCATGGCAGCACCTGCACGCGTGCAGGTTGTTCGCGGCCGTGTTAGAACACGGGTCCTTGGTGCCGCCCATGCCCTTGGCGAGACGATGGCTAGGGTCCGTGGCCGCATTCCGGCCGAGACAGATCACGCCGATCTCGCACATGCCGCCCGAACGATCGGCCAAGATCGCCATCACCTCGGGCCCGGGACCGGTACGGCGGTACCGCTTCTTCATGGCCTTGCGCACCTCGCGTCCGATGGGTGAGGCGGTGGCCCTGTCCAGCCCCCTGCCCGTGGCCAGACCGGCGTCTTTCGGCATCGGGGCACGACGGACGAGCGGCTTGGCGGTCTTCAGCCGGGTCGTGGCCTGGAGACGGGTTGACCGCGTGAGCTCGGTGCGCTTCACGGCGTCACCCCCGCCCCGGCCAAGGCGATCTCGGCGCGGACCGTGCTCTGGATCGTGCGGCCGACGTCGATACGTGCGTGCAGCGCCTTGACGTGCTCTTTCTGGAGCCGAACCGCCGCCGCTGCCTTCCCGTACACCCGCCACTGCATGTCGGTCTGCGCGGCCGCGACCTGCTTACGGTCCTCCACCGAACCCGCAGCGTCGCGGAACGCGTGGGAGAACGCCACCTTGTAGTCGCCCTCGGCATCCACGGCGATCTCTTCCAGCTCACCGAGCTTGGTCACGGCCTCGTCCAGATCTCGCGACAACTGGCCGAGCTGCTTGACGACGGTGACGATGTCGGTCACGACTCACCGCCCGCGGGCCCCGCGATCGCTTCGCCCTGGCCGTCCGTGTCGCCCGGCGTCTGGGCGAAGGCCGGATCGTCGAGATGGTCACCCCGGTTGAGCGCGGCCATGACCTGTGCCGCCTCGGCGGCGGTCAGTTCGTCGCTCCTGCCGATCTCCCGGCCGGCGACCTTGGCCATGTATGCGAGCGCCAGATCGGGTTTGGTGATGCCGCACGCCGAGAGCTGCTGCACGATCTGGTTCCGCTGCCTACGGGTCGCTATCCCGTCCGTGGGTCCCTCGTCGCCGACGTCACCGTTCTTGGCGGCCACGGTGTCGCGGATCGTCTCGCCCTGGACGACGTTGCGCGGGACCTCGTTGTCGAGATGGGCCATCTCGTCGTCGGTGTACAGATCGCCAAGGTCTTCCGGGAACGCCTTCCGCAACGCCTGCGCCTCGGCGCACTTGGCCGTCATCCCTGCCGGATCGGCCTTCCACCGGTTCTTCGGGGCGCCGTCCCGGTCGGTGTCCACGTACGCGCTGTAGAGCGCAACCCCGCCAAACCGCTTGCCGTTCTTCAGGACGACAACCTTCGCCGCCGCCGGCGGGGTGTCGCCCAGCCACACCTCATGCTTGGACCCGTCTGCGGCGAACCACACGGTGTCCTCGTACTCGTACTCGATGCCCGCGCGGCGGGCCGCACGCTGCGCCAGGACTCGGAACCCGTCGATCCCGGTCTGCGGCGTGTAGACGGTGGCGTAGCTGCCGTCGCGCTGCTTTTGGTTACGGCCGACCAGGTACACCTGCTTCAGGAACGGGTCCAGTCCGCGCTTCTGGCACAGGTGTAGGTATCCGGCGAGGACGGCGTTCGAGCAGTCGGCGGCGACTCCCAGCGAGGCGAGCACAGCCCGCTGGTGCGGCGTCCACATCTCCTGGTCGTGCTGGATCGCGAGGGTGCCATTGCCCTGCACCGCAGGGATGTTGTCGGTGACGGCGGTCATGCCACGGCCCTTTCGAGCTCGAAAACGTCAGGAAGGTTCTTTTCGGCCACCAGGAATGGCGCGCCTCCGCCCTTGGCCTGTCGGCGGGCGAGACGGTGGCCGTCGTAGTAGGCGCGGTACGCGGTGCCCATCGCCTCCATGAGGCGGGTCCGCGCGGACTGCTCCCGCTCCTGTGCGACCTTCAGGCTGGTGGTGGCTTGGATGTACTCCACGGCAAGGTCGAGATCGGCGACGAACTGCTCATCCCGGTTGATCTCCGGGTGGAGCTTCCGCACCGCCGCATACGTCGCCGGATGGTGGTCCAGGTCGGGCATCTCGCGCCAGAACAGCGACGACAGGAAGTCCTCGGCCCGGTCCCGCATCCACGCGCAATCGTCGGCGTCGTAGTGGACGACGTACTCCCGGAACTCCAACCGCCACGTCAGGACGACCACATGCCACACCGGCAGGCCGATCGTGTCCATGTACCACTGGACCTGCGGCCGGTAGTACGGCGGGATCTCGTCCGTGCCAGGCTGCCCCCACTCGGAGGCGTCGGCATCGGTCTTGATCTCCAGCCCGGCGCGGAACCCGGGCCCGTCGAAATGGCCGGGCATGCCCAGCAGCAGCCGATCCGGGTTCGCGAGCTGGTAGTCCCGCTCGACGTGCACGTAGGTCCCGGCCGGACGCACCTCGTACTCAGGATGCTGGTCTGCGAACCATGCCGCGATGCCGTCCTCCAGGTAGTGGCCGCGGGCCTGCTCTTTGGTCTGCTTGTCCTTCTCGACCAGGCCGGCCATCTGGCACCACAGCGAATACTGGGACTCCCATGGCGACAGACCCAGCAGCGCGGCTATCGAGGACCCGCCGAGCCTGGTCGACCGGGCGGTGTGCCACTCCGCCGAGCCGGGCTCCCAACGGCCGATGAGCACACCGGTCGGCGTCGAGAGCCCAGAAACGGTCGCGGTCACTTCTGCTCTTCCTTCCGGCAGGTGCAGTCAGCCCGGTGGCGGGCGAAGATCTCGCGGGCCTCGTCGGTGTAGTGGTCGTGGGTGTCCCAGGCGTGCCCGTTCCATGGGCGGTAGCCCCGGTTGATGTTGCGTTTCGCCTGTCCGGCACTACGGGGGTCGCCTCGGTAGACGACGGCCCATTCGCCGGTGCGGGCGATCAGCTTGTCGACGACCGGCTTCCACGGGTGGGCGTCGGCGGGCGGGTCCCGGAATTCGGGCTCCATCGGGGGCTTGATCACTTCCCGGTCTCCTCGGCCTCGTCTTCGAGCTGCTTGGGGTCGTACGGGGGCATCAGCGGCCTCCGTTCGGGGGTGTCGCCGCGTAGCAGCGCCTCGACCTCGGCCCGGCTGTAGCGGTAGTAACCCCCAGGGGTGCGGATGGACGTCAACTTGCCGGTCTTGGCCCATCCGGACACCGTCTGGGGATCGACGCGGAACGCAGCGGCGACCTCGGCCCGAGTCATCAGGGGGCTGATCGACTCGTCAGTCATTGGTGTCTCCGGTGTCGTACGGACGGCGACCGGTCGCGACCGGGGGCCAGGTACCCACCCATTCGCGGCCTGCGCGACGGTCCCTCAGGACGGCGGCGGCGGCGAGGGCGAACAGGGACAGCGCCACGACGGCCAGGGCGGCGACCGCGAAGATGGAGATCATCGGGTCTCCCCCTGCGCCGGTGGGCGGTGCCCCGCCTGCCCGGCGGGGACGGTGATCTCGTCCAGTGCGATCGACAGCCGGTGCCGCACATCCGGCACCATGCCGACCGTGACCGGCTGGCACACCTGCTCGGAGCGGGCGTAGACGTAGACCTCCACCCGCCCGAAACGTAGGCAGACGCCGCCAAATGTGTGGTCGGAGTGCTCGACCGGCTCGGCCCCGGCCGCTACTGCGCGGCGGGCCGCGTCGGCGATGACCGTCACCGGGTCGGGCTTGTGCCCCACAAACACGTGCATCCGCTGCGTGGACTGGTCGCTACCGGCGTTGGCGGCTATGTCGGGGTTGTCGGCCAGGAAACCGGCGACCTGGCTCCATGATTGGGCGAGGCTGGTAGCGGCCTGTACCGCCTGGTCGGCCTTGTTGAGGGCCGGGTGGGTTACGGTTGTGGTGTCCACCACAGCTCCTTTCGATCTTGTTTTGTTGGTGGTGGGCTTGAGGTCCTCGTCGTGGCGTGGCGGGGACCTCGCTATGTGTTGGGGTCGTCCTCGTCGGCGGCGTACCGCGTGATGCACCGCATTTCCCAGGCCACGCACAGCCGCGCCGTGCACGTCCCCTCGGGGTCCGATGTAAAGGGCGCGGCATACACGGTCGGGGGATGACGTTCTCAGCAGGCCTGGGCGCGCTTGAGGTACTCCAGCGCGTGCTTGCGGGAGACTCGACGGGCGCCGCGGATCTTGTATGAGCGCAGCTCACCGCTCCTGATCAGCTCTTCCACGGTGCGTCGGCCGACGTTCCACAGCGCCATTACTTCGGGGATCTTCAGGAGTTCGAGGTCGTCCATGTCGTCGGTGGTGACGCTGGTACTGGGGTGACTCATGTACAGCAGTATACGCGTACTCACGCGTATTTCAAGGGATTAACGCGCAATCGCGCGTGACAGTATGTTCTGACTGACAGAGATAGGAGATTGTCACCACGACTGAGGGTGCATGACGTGCTAGATGCCTGCTAGGTTTACGCGTACCTACGCACAATGCCGCACATTTCCGCGAGATCTGAAGGAGCCGCCGTGCGAACCCACGACGGACAGCAGCCACCTGCGGAAGCCGCGCTTGTCAGACAACGACGCGACGCCATGATCCCACGCATGGGCATGCGCCGCGCCGCCGAACTCGCCGCTCGCCTCACCGGCACAAGCTTCTCGGAAGCCACCTGGCGAGCCATCGAGAACGGGCGGTACACCGGCCCCGCCGACCGGATCGCCGCCATGGCGTTCGTCGTCGGCGTGACCGTGCAGGAGCTGGAGAACTGCAACCGGGCGGACGCCGCCCGTATCCTCCACGAAGAGCTGAGGCGCCACGCGGCGGCCGAGCCAGAACTGGCCGGCGTCGACCCAGACGCCACGCCCGAGACGGTCATTCAACTGCTGCTCCGGGGGCTCGATCAGATCCGCAACGCATCCGGGCTTTCGGATGGCCAGAAGAGGGCGCTGGAGAAGTCTTTAATGCGTTCGGTCCAGCAAAACCTGACCGGTCAACTTGACCAGATTCGTACCACTTTGGCGATTGTTTCAGGAAGAGCGAGATAGCCAGACCAGATATTACCTTTTGATTACCCTTCTATAACGTCCCATATCTTCGCGTGCACGATCGGTCATATGGTGGCCGAACGTGACGTGGGGGAAGAAAGGCGAAACCCGTACATGGAGGGGTGCAAGTGAGCAAGAAAACATCGATTGTGCTCGTCATGGTCGCCATTGGCGGCTGGGTCGCAGCTGGTCTCATCACTGCCGCCCCACTGCTGACCGAAACAACGCCGAACCCATTCCTGGGGCGACTGTCCATCCTGGTGGCTCTCGCCTCGGCCGTACTTTCCGTGGGCGCATGGGTGGAACGTTCTAGCTCTATCCAGTACAAGCACACCATTGCAGTCGATGTCGCACACGGCATCGGCTTCCAGCAAGGATGGAACGCGAGGGGCATCATGGCCCCCGACGACCTTCCACGTTTCGACCTCCAAAACCAGTGGACCGAAGACCTGGGCTCCATGAACGCGAACACCGGCCCGAGGTCGCTCTGATCCTTTAGCACCAAGCCAGTGAGGCCCTATGGCGAAGAAAAACCGGAGACACCGCGGCGAAGGCTCTGTCTACCAGCGCAAGGACGGCCTTTGGGTCGCCGAAATTCACCTTGGGTACAAACCGAACGGCAAGCCAGACCGCCGGTACCTGTACGGGAAGACCCCCGACGAGGTAATCGAAAAACGCGACAAATTCCGAGAAAAGGTCGAATCTGGATATGTCCCCCCGAAAGGGAAGGGACACAGTGTCGCCAGCTGGATGACCCACTGGCTTTACAACATCATCAAACCGAGGGTCCGGGAGACCACCTGGCATCAGGGATACCGACCCAGGGTGAACGATCACATCATCGCCCGGCTCGGCCACCTGTCTCTGAAGGACCTCGACGAGGAACGCGTCGAGACCTGGGAGGCCGAACTGTTGACCGAGTACTCTCCCGCGACCGTACTGGCCGACCACCGCCTGCTGTCCGCCGCGCTGAAAGTCGCGGTGGGACGGCGGGTCATCCCGCGCAACCCATGCGACTTCGTCACCCCACCCTCCCAGGACCCAGAAGAACCCCTTCCCCCTGAGCGGGACGAGGCGCGAACCATCCTGGACGCGCTGGACAACCGCCGCAACGGCACCCGGTGGCAACTCGCCCTGGCGCTGGGTCCGCGCCGGGGCGAGACCCTCGGCCTTACGTGGCCCTGCATAAATCTCACCAACCTGGACGCGGCCACCGTGAAAATCGCCTGGGAACTCGTCCGTCTGCCCTGGCAGCACGGCTGCGACGACTCCCAGGAGTGCGGCCGACGCCACCATCTGCGCCCGTGCCCGGCCGACCCGAAAGACTGCCCCAAGGCGCAACGCACGCAAGGCACGCGGCACGTGTGCCGGACCAAGCTCTGTAAGAAGGACTGTGCCGGCGGCCATCAGGGGCGCTGCGTCCGCGAGTGGTGCGCGCCCGACTGCACCAAGCATGCCGCGGCCTGCCCGCAGCGGTGGGGCGGCGGCTTGGTGATGACCGAACCGAAATCCGCCAAATCCAAACGCACGGTCACCATCCCCCGGCAGCTCGCCGAACGGCTTGTTCTCCACCAGCTCGCGCAGGCGGCCGAGCGCGACGAGCCCGGCTGGGTGGGCTGGGGGCACGAGCCGAAATCGGAGCAGAACCCCGACGGGTGCGACCGCCGGCCGCGGCCCCGCGAGATCGTGTGCCCGAAGTGCCGCAAGCCGATGAAGAAGGGCGCGCTGGTGTTCACCCAACCCAACGGCATGCCGATCAACCCCTCGGAGGACTGGAGGGAGTGGTCGGCGCTACTGGAGGAGCTCGGGCTGCCGCACTACCGCCCGCACGACACCCGGCACTTTTCGGCGACGGTGCAATTAGAGGAGGGGATCGACGTCCGGGTGGTTCAGGAGGGCCTCGGTCACTCGTCGTCGGACTTCACACGCAAGCGGTACCAGCATGTGACGCCGCGGCTTCAGCAAGACGCGGCGAAGAAGATCGGCGGTGCTCTGTGGGGTGCAGGAGAATACTACAGGGGAGACGCCGAGAATCCGCGCGGGAATACGCGTAGCTGAAGGGCCCGCCAACTAGCCTGACTAGGACATATGCGTGTCTGCGCGCATGTGTAGGGGTGCATAACCATAACTCCTAAAGCGGGTGCCGCAGGTTCGAATCCTGCCGGGGGCACGCACCGTTTGGCCTGCGGAATGTCCAATTCTCATGGTCGTCGCAACCGAACCGTCTACAGGGGATTTCTACAGGGTGGAGCCGCGCGGACAAGCGCGGAAGCGCGCGCTTTCCCCGCCGGGACGATCATTGGTTCGCCCGGAACACCCGAGCCGCAGGATCGGACTGCCTGTGATCCATCATGGAAACTCCTTGCAGCGTGGAGACCCCCGCCTTCAGGCGTGGGGAGGAAGTCAAGACACGAGCCCCGGACCGTGAGATCTGGGGCTCGTGTTGCTTCAGGTGAGAGTTCAGGCAACCTCGCCGCGCCTCACACGCGACAGCAGGTCCCGCCACTGGCCTGTCGTGAAGTACAGGACCGGGCCGCCGCGGTCCTTGGTGTCGCGCACCACCGCCCCACCAGGCAGCGGCGCCACCTCGACACAGTTTTCGCCGGATCCGGTGTACGAACTCGTACGCCAGGCGAGTTCTTGGCTGCTGGGATTCATCGTCCGTCCTACTCCTTCAGCTTGTCTCGTAGCTCCGACATGTACGCCACAGACTCTTCCGGAGTCTGTGCCGCCGTCGCCACATGGTTGAACGTGCGTGTATAACTCCGGACGTCCTCGGGTCTCTCCATCCATTGAGCAGCAGTAACTCCCTCGATGTAAACAGCCGGCGGGTCGTCGTCGGCTGCGAAGTGCAATATGGCGAAGCCGCCGTTCGCCGCCGCATGCGCACCAGTCGACAGTTTCAGCACGTGGATCGTGACGCTCTCCCACGCGGCGACCTGAATCAGGTGGCCGAGCTGGGCATGCATGATCTTGGGTCCGCCAACCATTCGCAGCAGGGCCGCCTCGTCGATCACGGCGAACAGGTGAGGCGCCGGCGGATCGTCACGGGTGAGGATCTGCTGGCGCTCCATCCGGGCGTCGACCCGACGAGCCACCGAGGATGGATCGAGGACCTGCCCACCCATCAAAACAGCTTGTGCGTATTCGCGGATCTGGAGAAGACCGGGCACGAACTGGGGCTCGAAGGTCTGGATGACGGCCGCGGCCCCTTCCACGCCGGGGAGCTTCGCCGGGAACAGGTCCTTGTAGTCCGCCCACCAGTCCTTTTCACGTGAACGGCGGGCGAGTTCCAGCAGCTCGGCACGTTCTGCGCCGGTGACGCCGTACACGTCGAGCAGCCGGGCGACGTTGCCGACATCTGCGCGGACCCACTTGCGGCGCTCGATGAACGTCAGGCGGCCGGTGGACCAGTCGAGGCGCTTGGTTACTTCCTCGACAGTGAGACCGGCAGTCTTTCTGAGCCGGACCAGTTCTTGGCTGAGCCGACGCAAGCGGAGGGTGGAGGAACTCATTCCGGAGCTCCAGGCACAAGTCTCATAACTGGACACATATGGCGACAATCCGCCCTAACCGTGATAATCAGATTCTGCTATTGAAAATCTTAGCCGCACGCGCAACCATGGGCATGGTATCCATCACCCAGCGAGGTCGGTCATGCTCACACAAGATGAGCTCCACTCGAAATACTCCGACTGGCGAATCTGGCAAACACGCGTCGGCCGGTGGTGGGCGTGGCAGAAGGTCACGCTTCGCCAGTTGCACGCCGACTGCGAAGGGGCGCTGAACGCCGACGACATCGAAGGTCTCGCCGAACAGCTGCAAGAGCAGGCATGCAAGCGGGCCGGAGTCGCGAAATGACGTCGACCTCAGCTCTGTCGCTTCGGCCAGTCCCCGGACGGGCGGACAAAAGTCCCCTTGCCGCTGATGGCCCGCAAATACCCCTCGTCTTTCAGGATGCGCAGGACCCGGCGCACAGTGGTCCGGGCAACCTCGAATTCCTGCTCAAGTTGGGTGATACTGGGGATCGGGTAGCGGGGTCGATACGTGCCGTCTTCGATACGTGCACGCAGGAGCTCATAGAGCTGCTCCCAGACTGTCCGATCTCGATCCCATTCGATCACGAGAATGACCGTAGAGGGTTCCGCCCTGTCCTGCTCTGGCGAGACAGGGCGCACCAGGGCGCACCAGGGCGTGAATCCTCCGTCCTTCCCACAGACGGGCGCGGCGGCGGTGTGGGTACCCCACGTCACGAAGCCGCCGTCGCGTCCCCGAGTGTGGCCGCCGACCCGCCACAATGTGCGGGTCGGCGGCCCCCGGGACCCTCCAGGAGCCGGTCGTGAGCGGCCTCACCGAGAAAAGAGTCCTCGACGTCCCCTTCCGGCCGGAGGCCGTCAGCCAGGCCCGCGCCGACGCCCGCAAGGCGCTCGCAGACTGGGGGCGGGCCGACCTGACCGACCAGATCATCCTCATCGTGTCGGAGCTGGTGACCAACGCCCTCCGGCACGGAGCCCCCGACATCACCCTGACCTTGTGCCTGCGCCGGGACCAGATCGACGGCCAGGTGCAAGACCGGGGCGACGGCTGGCCGGTCATGGCCGACCCCGAGCAGGACGAGGAGCATGGCCGCGGCCTGGAGCTGGTAGACGCCATCGCCGACCGGTGGGGGGTGCGTGCCCCGCACGACAAATTCGGCGGGAAGATCGTCTGGTTTTCGCTGACGACACCTGTGGTGCCGTCATGAACCAAGACGCACCATTCTTCTACCCCGACCAGACGCGGGGCAGCGCCTGCCACTACTGCCAACGCAACATCTGGCCCATCCCGAGCCCTTGGGGATCCCTGTGGGTGACCGCCTACGGGACGGAGTGGGAGACCGCCCGCCACACGCCGGAAACACACAGCTGCACAAACGCCCCCAAACGGCTGCACTCCCCGATAGAGGACGAGCCGATCTACCGGCAGG
>DATCWZ010000520.1:0-3771 GCA_036566065.1 Streptomyces sp.
GCCGGCGGGCGAGTGGGCGGCGCAGTATCGGACGTACCGCCTCGCCTGCCAGTAGAGCCAGCGTCAGGTACAGCAGCACCGCGAGCCACAGATAGCCCGGCCAGGCCAGCATCTTCTGCAGCCAGAAGGGTGCGCCCGCCCGGCCGGAGACCAGCGCGCCGATGCTCAGCAGCGGCAGCAGGAACGCCGCGGCGGTGCCCGCCCTGCGCGCGAAGCCGCCCCTCACTGTGGTGTCGCCCACGAGCCGGCGCCACACATAGCGGTGCACGACAGCGAGCAGCGCCAGAATCGCCAGCGCCACCAGCACGAAGACCACGACCACTTACGCTCCCCCGCCCGCCGGTCGCGCATCTTTGCGGCGCAAAGCCCTGAGGCCAAGGAACCCGATGACTCCGATGGCCGTCCCCAGAAGAAAGGACGTGATGGCGAGCGCCAGATGCACCCAGAGGTACGTGGTCGGGTCGCCGGCGTCATCGAAGGCGAGCCCGCTGCCGTCCTTCACCAGATTCTTGACGAAAGTGACCCAGATGATCAGGCTCCACACTCCGAAGGCGAGCAGGAACCAGGAGACGGGGCGGCTGAGCTTCATGGGTTCAGTATCGCCGCAGAGCTCCGGTGCGGGCGCCGGGGGTGGGCTGTCCCGGCGGTATGCACGGCGGGTCAGGGCCGTGGGGTCACCATCCATATCTACGCCCTGTACGTTTCCGACCGTGCCTGCTCTGAAAAAGACCGTATTGACGGTCATCTCTGCCGCATTGCTGTCCTCTCTTGTCGTCGGACCGGCCTTCGCCGACGACAAGGCCAAGACCGATGACAACCAGCCGAGACCGACCGGGCCGATGTCCACGGTCGGCGGCAAGCGTCTCGGCCTGATCGGCACCCAGGTCGAACTGGGCCCCGGCGCCCCCGCCCTGCCGAAGCACCTCACCGGCAGGTCCTGGATCGTCGCCGACGCGGAGAGCGGCCAGGTCCTCGCCTCGCACAACGCGCACTGGCGACTGCCGCCCGCGTCCACCCTGAAGATGCTGTTCGCCGACACGGTCCTGCCGAAGCTCCAGCCGAGGACCATGACCCACCTGGTGACCCCGGAGGACCTCGCCGGTGTCGGCGAGGGCAGCAGCCTGGTGGGCATCAAGGAGAACGAGACCTATACCGTCCACGATCTCTGGCTCGGCGTGTTCCTGCGGTCCGGCAACGACGCGGTGCATGTGCTGTCGTCGATGTACGGCGGCGTGCCCACGACGGTGGCAGCCATGCAGAAGCACGCCGAGGAACTGCAGGCCCTCGATACGCACGTGGTCTCGCCCGACGGCTACGACTTCCCCAAGCAGGTGTCCAGCGCCTACGACCTCACCCTGTTCGCCCGCAGCGGGCTGCAGAAGGCGGACTTCCGCGAGTACTGCTCGACGGCCACCGCCGAGTTCCCCGGTGAGCAGAAGAAAGGCAAGAAGCGTGAGAGCTTCCAAATCCAGAACACCAACCGGCTGATCACGGGGGACATCGGCGTCGACCCGTACAAGGGCATCGCCGGGGTCAAGAACGGCTACACGACGCACGCGGGCAACACCTTCACCGGGGTCGCCGAGCGCAATGGCAGGGTCCTGCTGGTCACGGTCATGAACCCGTCGTCCGAGGAGAGCCACGCCGTGTACAAGGAGGCCGCGAGCCTGCTCGACTGGGGCTTCTCCGCGAGCGGCAAGGTGACCCCGGTCGGCGACCTGGTGCCACCGCTGTCCGCGACGCCCGGTAAGGGCTCCGAGTCGGCCGACGCCGAAGCGGCCAGGAAGAAGGTGGCCGCGAAGGCCGGCACCGTCGCCGCCAACGGCGGTTCCCACGCCGGAATCGGGATCGCCCTGTCGATCGTCGGCGGGCTGCTCGTCCTGCTGGCGGGCGGGGTGTTCCTGATCAACCGGCGCTGGCCGCTGCCGGACCTGGTGCGCCGCCGCCCCCGCGCGTGACGAGGGTGCTTCCGCCGCGGCCCGGCCCGTCGTCCCGTCGCTTCTTCGACGGTGTCGCCGTCCAGGCCGCGCACAGCAGCAGCAGTTTCGCGGTGAAGTTGATCCACAGCAGCAGGGCGACCGGCACGCCGAAGGCGCCGTACATGCTCTTGGAGGCCACGTCCTTCATGTAGCTGCCGAGGAGCAGCTTGAGCAGTTCGAAGCCGACCGCCCCCACCAGCGCGGCGACCATCAGACGATGCCGGGGCGGCTCGACGCCCGGCAGCAGGGTCAGCAGATAGAGCAGCAGCAGGAAGTCGGCGAACACGGCCACGGCCAGGGCGGCCACCTGGAGCAGTGCACCGCCCGGGCCGTGGTCGGGGATGCCCAGCAGACGAGCGGTCCAGCCGACGGCGGTCGAACCGGCCGTGGAGGCCACGAGCGTCACGAGGACCGCACCGCCGAGGCCGAGCAGCAGGGCGGCATCCTTGAGCTTACGGACGACCGGATTGCCCCCGTCCGTATCGTCCTTCTCCCAGACGGCCCGCAGGCACTCCCGCATCGAGCCGACCCAGCCGATGCCGGTGAAGAGGAGCAGCGCTCCGGCGACCAGCCCGACCGTGCCCGCGTGGGCCACCAGGTTGTCGATGCCGAGCTGGTCGGAGATGCCCGGCACCTGTTCGGCGAGCTTGTCCTCGATCGTGTCGAGCTGCTTGTCGGACAGGAGCGCGGCGCCGATCGCCGCGCCGACCGCGATCAGGGGGAAGAGCCCCAGGAAGCTGATGAAGGTGATCGCCGCGGCGAGCCGGGTCCAGTGCACCCGGTCCAGCGTCTCGTAGGAGCGCCAGGCATGCGTCTCCATCAGCCGTGCGACGAGCGGCCCGATGACGGGGAGTTTCTTCAGCCAGTCCATGACGGAACGCGTACCCCGCCGGGCGGGTAGGACCAAGGTCATCCTCTCTTTCGGTGAGTCCTGTAACAAATCCCTCAAAGGGGTTTTCCTGGGCGATACGGTCACCGTCATGTCCGTCGACACGGTGTCCCTGACCGGCTGGGGCCGCACCGCCCCGAGCGCCGCCCTTCGGTTCCGTCCCCGTACGTACGACGAGGCGGTGGTCGCGGTACGCGGCTGCGGGCCGCGCGGGGTCGTCGCCCGCGGGCTCGGCAGCGCGCACGGCGACGCCGCGCAGAACGCGGGCGGTTCCGTCGTCGACATGACGGCCCTGGACCGGATCCGCACCATCGACACCGGCACGGGCACGGTGGTCTGCGACGCGGGGGTGAGCCTGCACCGTCTGATGGAGGTGCTGCTGCCGCTCGGCTGGTTCGTACCGGTCACGCCGGGGACGCGCCAGGTCACCGTCGGCGGCGCGATCGCCACCGACATCCACGGCAGCAACCACCACGCCGCCGGTACGTTCTCCCGGCACGTCCAGGCCATGGAGCTGCTTACGGCCGACGGCACGGTACGTACGGTGCTGCCGGGCACCGGTCTCTTCGACGCCACATCGGGCGGTCTGGGCCTGACCGGGGTGATCCTCTCCGCCACGATCAGGTTCCAGCCGGTCACGACCTCGCTGATGTCGGTCTGCACGGAACGGGCCACCGATCTGGACGACCTGATGGTCCGTATGGCCGCACCGGGCTACCACCACCCGTATCTGGCCGCATGGATCGACCTGCTGGCACGCGGCAGGGCGACCGGGCGCTCCGTACTGACCCGGGGGGAGCACGCACCCCCCGAGGCGCTCCCGGCGCGCGCCCGGCGCACACCACTGGCCTTCCGGCCGGGACGGCTGCCGGGCCCGCCCGTGTACGTACCGGAGGGGCTGCT
>DATCWZ010000615.1:0-8366 GCA_036566065.1 Streptomyces sp.
GTCACCGGGCGGTCGGTGAGCGACGCGAGGAGGATCCTCGAGCGCGCGGGCTTCAGCGTCGATGTGGGCGACTCGATGGACTCAAACGTCCGCAGGGGTCAGGTAGCCGGCACGTCACCCTCCGGCAAGGCCCCCAAGGGCAGCCTCGTCACGATCCACCCGTCGAATGGGCCGGGCTCGTCCAGCCGGGGCGGCGGCGGGCCGTTCCCGCAGCCGACCTTCACGATCGCGCCCCCGCCTGATGGCGGCAAGCCCGGCAAGCCCACTAAGCCGCCGAAGCCCCGCTGACCGCCAGCCCGGCTGAGCTGGTCGCAACCACCCACGCGGGCTGCGCGTGAGCGGAAGCGAGCTCAGCGGCATACGGCTTGACTGAGGTTTTGAGGTCAGCCGGCGAGTACTTGACGGACGACGGCGGCGACCCGGCCACCCTCGGCACGTCCGGCGACGGCGGCGTTGGCCGCCTTCATGGCGACGCCCATCTGCTGCATTCCCGTCGCGCCCGAGGTGGCGACGGCCTCGCGCACGATCCGCTCGAGCTCGGCATCGTCGAGCTGCTTCGGCAGGTAGGTCTCGAGGACGGCGAGCTCGGCGTGCTCCACCTCGGCCAGCTCGGCGCGTCCTGCGGACTCGTAGGCCTCGGCAGCCTCGCGCCGCTTCTTGGCCTCCTTGGCCAGCACCTTGAGCACGTCGTCGTCGGTGAGCTCCCGCTGCTCCTTGCCGGCGACCTCCTCGTTCGTGACGGCGGTCAGGGCCATCCGGATCGTGCCGGCGCGAATCTGGTCCCGCTCACGCATCGCTGCGGTGAGGTCGGCCTTCAGCTGCTCCTTGAGGGTGCTCATGCGGCTCAGTCTCTCAGGCGGCGACGCGCGTGTCCGGATTGCTCTGCGCCCGGGGCTGGGTGCGAGGATGTGCGACATGCGCGCCCTCACCAAGACCGTCGTCGGCCTCGGAGTCGCCGGCGTCGGCGTCCTCGGTTGGGCGTCGCTCATCGAGCGCAACGCCTTCGTCCTCAGGCGCTTCGAGGTGCCGGTGCTGCCAGCCGGGGCGGCGCCGCTGCGGGTGCTGCACCTGTCCGACATCCACCTGCTGCCGCGGCAGAAGCGCAAGGCGGAGTGGCTGCGTCGGCTTGAGTCGCTCGATCCCGATTTCATCGTCAACACCGGCGACAACATCGCCAGCCAGGACGCCGTGCCCGCCGTGCTCGACGCGTTCGGGCCGCTGCTGGACCGGCCGGGGGTCTTCGCCCTCGGCTCCAACGACTACTTCGCGCCAAAGGTGAAGAACCCCCTGCGCTATCTGACTCGCCACCACGCCAAGGGGACCGGCGAGACCGACCGGCTGCCCACGGCCGACCTCATCCACGGCTTCACGTCGCGCGGCTGGATCGACCTGACCAACCGGAACGACAAGCTCGTCATCCGGGGGCGGCGGATCGACATCGTCGGGGTGGACGACCCGCACCTCGGCTACGACCGGCTCGACCTCGTGCGGCGCCCCAGGCATCCCTCGGCCGAGCTGAAGATCGGCGTCACGCATGCGCCCTACCAGCGGGTCCTCGACACCTTTGTGGAGGACGGAGCGAGTCTGGTCATCGCAGGACACACGCACGGAGGGCAGGTCTGCGTGCCCGGATACGGCGCGTTGGTGACGAACTGCGACCTGGACACCGGCCGAGTCAAGGGCCTGTCGCGGTGGTGGCCGGGTGCCGGACATCGCCCCTCGTCCGAGGCCCCCGCGGATGCCGCCTGGCTCGAGGTGTGCGCCGGGCTCGGGACGTCGCCGACGGCTCCGGTGCGGCTGGCGTGCCGACCCGAGGCCGTGCTGCTGACCTTGGTCGCTCGGGACTAGCGGACAGGCGACGGCCTCTGGGGTTTGGGGGCAGATCCGGACCTGTGAGGGTGCCGGAGTGACTTCATTTCGGTCCGGAGTGGCGGTACCGGACCGATTCGGAGATGGGCGGGGTCCTGCGCTAAAGTCTCACCTTGCTGCCCCTGAGTGGGGGTTGATGCATCACGGGGTGTGGCGCAGCTTGGTAGCGCGCTTCGTTCGGGACGAAGAGGTCGCAGGTTCAAATCCTGTCACCCCGACCATACAAACCTGCAGGTCAGCGCGTTGCGCACTTTTGGCGCCCCTCCGCGGCGTTCGACCGGTGGCTACGAAAACTGAAGGATCGCGCGGCCGCAGCGCGAGTGCTGATCCGGATCGACCGACTCATCGCCGGCAACCCGGGCGACCTCAAACCCGTCGGGCACGGGATCTCCGAGCTGCGCATCGACTACGGCCTTGGAAACCGCATCTACTTCCTGCGCGACGGTGATCTGCTCATCCTGCTGCTGTGCGGCGGGGACAAGTCCACCCAGGCCGAGGACATCAAGACCGCCCATCGGATCGCCAGCGAGTGGCGCACAGAGCAAGGACGCCACCATGAGCACCAACGGGAGTTTCATCCCTTACGTCCCGGCCAACTACCTGAGCGCTATCGACGACGTCGCTGCGTACCTCGAGGCGGCGATCGACGAGGCGGGCGACGACCCCGCGGTGGTCATCACACAGGCGTTCGGGGTGATCGCCCGCTCCGGCCACGTCAGCGAACTCGCCCGACGTACCGGAATGAGCCGCGAGGGCCTCTACAAGGCCCTGTCGGCCGGGGGGAACCCCAGCTTCGCCACGGTCATGAAGGTCTCCCACGCACTCGGACTGCGGATCCACTTCGACAAGACGGCCTGAGGCGCCGGGCCACGGACCCGTAGCACGCGACTCGACGGGTAGGGCGGGAGCCGGGGCTGCACGGCCACGAGCCTGGAGTGGAGACGCACCGCCGTGGCGTTCCAGCATCTGAGCAGCTCCATGAGCGCACGTCGGCGACCGAGTTGAGGCAGACTCACGGAACGGGCCCCCTCAACGCCACGATGCGGCCACGCCACCTGCTCCCGCACCCGCATGCGTGGGTAGAGACCTCGCGCATCCGGCATGTAGCCCAACCGAGCACATTCCGCCCGAACAATCGGCGCGCCCCGCCACGACACCGTTTGCTCACTTCGTGGAACTCGAGCATCAGAGTCACCCCATGTCCAAGGATCCCCACGGCTGGCGTCGCGAGCGGGTAGGGACTTTGGTCCTCCCCGGCGAGACCTCCATCTGGCGAGACTGTGGGACGACCGCACGTGGGTCTATGGGACATCCCGGTGTTCCGTGGAAGGACACCCGCCAGCTGCGTTGCCTGGGCTTGCGGACGTGGCGGCCTGCGCGCACCCTCCCGACCAGTGCCTGGGGGTGGCCCCGGCCTGTGCGGAGACGCCTAACCCTCCGTGCGGGGTCGTGGACGCCCGAAGGCGCGGCATCGTGCGGGACCTTCGCCTCTGGCGACCCCGAAGCACCCGCAGGACGGTGAACGGTAGGAAGTTCAGAGCAATCGACCTTGGGAGGCCGTAATGTCCACCGTTCTTATCGCCTACGGGACGACCGAGGGACAGACCGCCAAGATCGCCGACGTGATCGCCGAGGTGCTGCGCGAAAAGGGGCACGAGACGGATGCGGTCGACGTCAGGGCCCTCGCCGACACCGTCCCCGCCGGCCAGGACGCCGTGATCATCGGTGCCTCGATCCACATGGGCAAGCACGACAAGCACGTGGTCGAGTTCGTCCAGAAGAACCTCGACGTCCTCTCCCGCCTGCCCTCGGCGTTCTTCTCGGTCAGCCTTGCCGCCCACGGCGACGCGGAGGAGTCCGCGGGCTACGTCGCGCAGTTCGAGCAGGAGACCAATTGGCAGCCGGACAAGGTGGCGATGTTCGGCGGCGCCCTGCTGTACACCCAGTACGGATTCTTCAAGCGGCACCTGATGAAGAAGATCGCGTCGGACAAGCCGGGCCATCTCGGCCTTGACCTGTCCCGCGACTACGTCTACACGGAGTGGGATGCCGTGAAGCGGTTCGCCGAGCACTTCGCCGACCAGCTCCAGACAACCTCGGCCTGACCACCCTGTGATCGCCGGGACCTTGGCCTCTGGAGTGCCCCTCGCTTCGCGGAGACCATCGGGGTCATGACAAGCTTGACCACCCGCGTGCTGTTCATGGCGACGACTGCCGCCGTGGCCGGGCTCGCCGCGGGCCTCACGCGGGCGTACCGGCGGGACCTCACGGCGGCTCAGGACCGGCTGGCGGCCGTGCAACGCCAGTCCGTGTACACCTCCTTCGGGACTCTCGAGTACGCCGAGGCCGGCGCGGGAGACCCCGTTCTCGTCAGCCACGGGATCTTCCACGGCTGCGATGGCGGCCTGCTCTCAGTCCGTTCGAGGCTGCCCACGCGACGGATCATCGCCCCGTCGCGCTTCGGTTACCTCGGATCCGAGCTTCCGGCAGGTGCCACCCCGCGGGATCAGGCCGACGCCTTCGCCGCGCTGCTCGACCGACTCGACCTCGGCCAGGTCGACGTTGTGGGGATCTCGGCTGGCACCACCGCCGCGCTCGAGTTCGCCCTACGGCATCCGGATCGGACCAGCCACCTCGTCGTCCTGTCTGGGAGCTTCCCCGGCGATCCGCTGGCGGTCGCGCCCCCGGCGTGGGCGAAGCTTGCGTACTCGGATCTGCCGTTGTGGGTCATGAAGAAGTTCGCTCGACCACGGTTCGCCAGCCTGATGGGAGTCCCGGCCGGATTCCCCAAGACGCCCGAGCAGGCGCAGGAGATGGACGAGATGCTGGAAAGCATCTTCCCGATCGGCCCGCGACGGGCTGGCGCAGTGTTCGACGCGTACGTGTCGAACCCCTGGGTCAACGACGTGCCCATCGAGAAGATCACGCCTCCGACGGTCATCGTCCACGCGAGGGACGACCCGATGTGCTCGTTCGGCCCCGCCGAGCAGGCCGCCCATCGCATCCCCGGATGCGTCCTGGTCGCGCTGGAGAGCGGCGGCCACCTCGGCCTCGGGCAGGGCGAGTTCACCCGCGCCGCCCTCGAGCGCTTACTCAGGGCTGCCCTGGTTGCCTGAGCGCCTCCGCGGGCCCGGAGCCCGACCACGACGACGCTCGCCGATCCGCCGTATGCCGCCTGGCCGCGAGCACGCCCCTGATCCCGCCACGGTGGCTTGAGTCCCCAGGACGCCGCGGCTGAGCGGCCGCCGAATCAACTCTCGCCGATAATGCGCCTTCGCAGGTTGTGGAACTGGCGGACCTGCATGGCGAAGTGGGTCGGCTCTCCGACGAGCAGGAAGAGGCGTGCGACCGCTGCGGGACCGCTTCGGCCCGGGTTGCGGACCACCAGACGGGTTCGACCATCAGAGGTGGGCCGGAGATGGAAGCCCCAAATGCCGTCCACCCACGCCCACGGCGCCGGCCCTGCGCCAAGGTCGAACTGGCGACCGGAGAACATCCCGTAGCTCGACCGCAGTACGAGGGTGCGGTTCGGCTCCAGCCTCACCACGGTGAACCACCCCTGTGGCTGACCTGGCGCCGATGCCCGGGAGAGCCGCTGACCCTGCTCCAGACTCTGGAACTCGGGCAGGATCCGCTCCACACTCGGGTTCCCGCCGTTGTCGAGCCGGTCGAAGGCGTACCAGCCGGCGCGGTCACTCCCCATCTGGACCAGCCAGCGCCAGACCCGCTCCGGCGGCGCCGGCAGCGTCGTGGCCATCGTGGCGCGGCCGTCTGCGTCGGGGATGAGGTCGTCGCCGGGATAGGTATCGGCGATCTCGTCGGCGGTCGCACCCCAGGACAGCATCCGAGGCCGGACCCAGGCCAGGCAGGCAACCGCGCCGACGCAGACAGCCGCGATAGCGAGCAGAGCAGGCCCTGCCACGTGCTGGTGAGAAGTCACATCGTCATGGCGCTCCGGTCTCAGCCGTGATCGCGTTTTGTGGTGCAGAAGTGACTGAGCGTCCATGGTTCTGACTCCTTTGCGATCACCGTTCTGATGGCGCCGATCCGCTTCGCCGCGGAGCGTCAGAGTTTGGCTCGCAGGCTGTCACCGGGTCGCAAGGCTCGAGGATGAAGATCGAGCGTTTGCCGCCGTCGTTGTAGAACGTCTCGTAGGCGGGCCAGAGCCGTGTCAGTCGTGGCCAGTACCGGTCGAGCTCCTTGCCGGTCGCTTCGTGCGAGGTGACCGCGAAGGTCTCCGCGCCCACCTGCACCCGTGCCCGGCCTTCGGCGCGGAGGTTGAGCGTCCAGGGGTTGGCTCGCTCGAAACCCGGGTTGACGTTGCAGACGACCAACCGATCTTCGTCCCGCAGGTAGAACAGGGGCACCGTGCGTGGCCGTCCCGACCGCCGGCCCGTGGTCGTCAGCAGCAGGACCGGCGCGTCACCGGTGAGCGATATCCGCCCTGCGGTCATCCGGTAGAGCCTGCGTTGGAACGGGGAGAACACGCGGCCAATGGCCAGGACGCCGACGCGCGTGCTCCCGAGCCGTCGAACCGCGTTCAGAAGCGCCTCGCGGACGTGCCGGGTGGCACGCTGCCTCAGGCCCTCAGTCCGTGTCGCCATTGGGTGTCACGCCGTACCCGACCGTGGCCCGGTCCCCGGCGGGGCCGCACCGGGTGCACGGCCGAGCCGACCAGCAGTGGGGCCAGCAGGTAGGCGAGCAGGACGTAGGGCCACATGTAGCCGCGCTCGACGTGCCAGCCAATGAGGATCTCCTGCACAGGGCGCCGGATGAGCAGGCTCCCACCCCACTCGAACGCCAGCCACAACGCCATCCAGAACACCCCGGCCAGTAGAAGGCTCCGTGGCGCGTAGTCGCGGGCGAAGTAGGTGATGAAGTAGGCGAGAAGCACGGCGATGGCGATCCGGGTAGCCATCCCGATCTGGTGGGCCGTCAGGGCGCCGACCCTCGGCGTGTAGAGCCGGTCCATCAGCACGAACGCGTTGACGGCAGCGATCGGGATCTCGACGAGCCAGGCCCGGAAGGTGATCATGAGCAGGTATGCCGTGGGCGTCAGGGCCCGCGTACGACGCCCGCGGGACCGTGGTCTCATCAGGACTCCTCCGTTCCTCTCCTCCCACTCAACCGGAGGCCCGACGCGCCGGTCAGGGCCGAACGTCCCGTGGACCGGGTATGGGCAGGCCTCCTGCGGTGGCGGGTGACCGGCGCCAAGTGCGGCCCGCGCGAGCCTGGCCAAGGGACGCGCGGTTCGCGCGATTCCCGACTACGGATCCTGTAGCGCCTCCCGTGCCTGCCACGAGCTGCGGAGGTTGCGCGCGTGCAGGTACGTCATCAGGACGAGCAGGGGTACGTGGATGGCGGGGATGCTCTCGGCGAACCGTTTCGGCAGGTAGATGTCCGTAACCGAGCCGCGTTCGGCTCCGTAGCGTTCGGCGACCTCGGTGAGCGGGCAGCGGAACCCGTTCGCGGCGAACAGGAGCGACTCGCCGGT
The DNA here is from genome assembly GCA_036566065.1 of Streptomyces sp. Classification (GTDB taxonomy): domain Bacteria; phylum Actinomycetota; class Actinomycetes; order Streptomycetales; family Streptomycetaceae; genus Streptomyces. The sequence continues at coordinate 7,364 of DATCWZ010000615.1, forward strand.
GACGATGGCACCGGCGATGCCGACGCGCCTGTCCGTGCGTCCGGCGAACCCCGCGTAGAGGGCGTACAGCACGCACGACTCGATCGATGCCCAGGCGAGCGTGTGCACTGCCTTGATCGCTGCGACGACCTGCGGCCTGGGCGTCACCGACGGGGTGGTGGGGCCGGCGTCAGCCCGAGGTCGCCACGGACTCCACGGCGGAGGCCGTCGCATGGGCGTCGACATGGGAGTGCTCCTGTTCCGCTCGTTCCTTGATCCCGGTGAGCATCCCGGTCTCCATGTAATGGTGCAGGGGATCCCCGACGAAGAAGTCCAGCGCCCGGATGACCAGGTCGACGCCGGGAACCTGAAGCAGCGCGAACCGCATGACCCGTGGCACCGGCCCGGCATCCGGTCTGATGGCCTGGGCGGCCGGTGACAGGAACCCCATCCCGCGGTAGCGGGTGATCAGCCGGGTCCGGCCGCCCGGAAGCGGCCGCAGCACGAACGTCTCCTGGGCCACGAGGTACTCATACGGCTTGACCTCGAAGACGGTCGCGAACGCGCCCGCACCCATCGGCACGGTGTCGCCGACCGCCAGTGGCGCCAGCTCAGGGTGGATCCGGGTCGCCGAATGCCCGCCCTCGACGTACCGGGCACGGCCCAGCAGCCGCTCCACCCAGTCGTGGGTGTAGAAGCCGCCGCGGCCGATCCCCATCTGCATCAGCCAGGGCCACACCCGCTCTGGTGGGGCTTCGATGGTGATGGCCCGGGTGCTTTGCACCCGCGGGTTCGGCGTGCGGTCGTCGCCCGGCAGCGGTTCAGCTGCCTCGTCGTCGGTCGCGCCCCACCGCAGCATCCTGGGCCGCCACCGGAGGTAGGCGACAAGCGCGCCCGCGAGGGCGCCGCCTGCTGGCCAGTACCGCTTCCGGCTCATCGAGACCATCTTCAAAGAGGGCAGCTCACAACGTTGCTTACCCGACTGTGCGCGGTGCCCCCTGGGGGTTGTCAGGGCCGAAGGTCC
>DATCWZ010000475.1:0-4148 GCA_036566065.1 Streptomyces sp.
AGCCCGCACCCAGCACCAGCAGGACGGCGACGAGCGCCGCGTACAGCCCGCGGCGTGGCCCGCCGAAGGCCGTACGCGGCGGGCCGGACGGGGGCATCTCCAGCCGGCTGGTGTGGCCCGCCGTCACCTGCCCGGCCGGGACGGCCCGGGGAATGACGCTCGTACGGTCCTCACCGATGTCACGCGCCCCGGCGCGCGCCTGCGGAGGCATCGCGTCCAGTTGCTTCTCGCCGAGACCCGCACGGATCTCGCGGGAGCGGGCGAGCAGCGCGACCGCGTCGCTCGGCCGGAGCCCGGGGTCACGCGCCGTCGCCATGGCCACCAGCGCGTCCAGCCCGGCGGCCAGACCGGGCACGGCGACCGACGGTGCCGGAACGTCCTCGTGCAGATGCTGGTAGATCACCTGGGCGGCCGTGCCGCCGCCGTACGGCTTACCGCCGGTCAGCATCTCGTACAGCACGACACCGCACGCGTACACATCGGCGCGGGTATCGGCCGTGCCGTGCTCGATCTGCTCCGGCGCGAGGTACGACACGGTCCCCAGCACCCCGGTGGTGTCCGTGACGGTGCCCACCGCGCGTACGAGACCGAAGTCGGCGACCTTCACCCGGCCGTCGTCCCCTATCAGGACGTTCTCCGGCTTCATGTCGCGGTGCACGAACCCCGCCCGGTGCGCGGCGCCGAGCGCGGCCAGCACCGGCTCCAGGATGTCCAGCGCGGCCCGCGGCTGCAGGGCGCCGCGCTCGCGCAGCACATCGCGCAGGGTGCAGCCCGCGACGTACTCCATCGCGAGATAGACATACGCGCCCTGGGCGCCCTGGTCGAAGACCGCCACCACATTGGGGTGCGCCAGCCGGGCCACCGACTTGGCCTCGCGGATGAAGCGCTCGACGAACGCGGCGTCGGCCGCCAGGGCCGGGTGCATCACCTTCAGGGCGAGCACCCGGTCGAGCCGGGTGTCCATGGCCCGGTAGACCGTGGCCATGCCGCCGGCCGCGATCCGCGCGTCGACGCGGTAGCGGCCGTCGAGCACCTGCCCGACAAGAGGGTCCTGGAGGGTCGTATCCACGGGGTGAGTCTACGTACCGCCACCGGCGCCAGTGCTTCAGAACGCGGGGCGCTCCGGGTCGAGCACCGCACGCCCCTCACGCGGCGACGAGGCATCGGCGAAGTGGCGGCGCGGGATGCGCCCCGCCCGGTACGCCAGCCGCCCCGCCTCCACCGCGTACCTCATCGCGGTGGCCATCAGCTCCGGCTCCTGCGCCCGGGTCACCGCCGACGCGAGCATCACGGCGGAGCACCCCAGTTCCATGGCCAGCGCCACATCCGAAGCGGTACCGGCCCCGGCGTCCAGGATCACCGGCACCCCGGCCTGTTCGGCGATGAGCTGGAAGTTGTGCGGGTTGCGGATGCCGAGCCCCGAACCGATCGGCGAGCCGAGCGGCATGATCGCCGCGCACCCCACGTCCTCCAGTTTCCTGGCAAGCACCGGATCGTCGTTGGTGTACGGCAGGACGGTGAAGCCGTCGTCGACCAGGGTCTCGGCGGCGTCCAGCAGTTCGATCGCGTCGGGTAGCAGGGTCCGCTCGTCGGCGATGACCTCCAGCTTGACCCAGTCGGTGCCGAGCGCTTCCCGGGCCAGCCGGGCGGTCAGCACGGCCTCGCCCGCTGTGAAGCAGCCCGCCGTGTTCGGCAGGACGCGGATGGAGAGCCGCTCCAGGACGGAGAGCACCGAGCCCCGCACGGTCGGGTCGAGCCTGCGCATCGCGACGGTGGTCAGCTCGGTGCCGGACGCGATCAGGGCGCGCTCCATCACGTCGAGGCTCGGCGCACCGCCCGTACCCATGATCAGCCGGGACGAGAACGGCACGGAGCCGAGGGTGAACAGATCGTCGGACATGGTGGTTCAGCCTCCCTGGACCGCGGTGAGGATCTCGATACGGTCGCCCTCTGCCAGCGAGGTGGCGGACCACTCGCCGCGTGGTACGACGGCCTCGTTGACGGCGGCCGCGATCCCGCGGGGCGCGGAGGTCAGGGTCGCGATGAGGGCGTCCAGCGCGCAGTCGGCGCGGACGGTGCGGAGCTCGCCGTTGACGTACACGGAGACAGCGGCGGATGCGGTGGTGAGCTCGGTCATGCGGGCTGCTCCTGAGACGCGTCGGAGGCAGGGGAGGGGGAGGGGAAGGGTCCCGGCGCGAACCGGTCCGGGGCGAACGGGCGGGCCACTTCCGGCAGCTCGCCGGTGGCCAGCAGTTCCGCCATGACATCGCCGGTGACCGGGGTCAGCAGCACCCCGTTGCGGTGGTGGCCCGTCGCGACATGCAGCCCGGGCAGCGCCGTCGGGCCCAGCATCGGCGCGTTGTCGGGCGACGCGGGGCGCAGGCCCGCCCGGGTCTCGGTGAGCGGCAGCTCCGTGATGCCCGGGACCAGCTCATGGGCGTCGCGCAGCAACTGGTACACACCGCCCGCGGTGACCGTGGTGTCCCAGCCCTGCTCCTCGCTGGTGGCGCCGATGACCAGCTCGCCGTTGGTGCGCGGGACGAGATAGACATGGCTGCCGCGCACCTCGGCCCGTACGGTCCGGCTGAGGAAGGGTGCGTACGAGCGCGGCACGGTCAGCCGCAGGATCTGGCCCTTCACCGGGCGGACCGGCGGCACCACGTCGGCGGGCAGCCCCTCCAGCCTGCCGCTGAGGCTTCCCGCGGCGAGGACGACCTGGTCGGCGGCCAGCTCCCTGCCATCCGCGAGTACGGCTCCGGTGGCGCGGCCTTCGGTGGCCGAGAGCCGCTGGACCCAGGCCCGGTGGAAGGCCACCCCGGCCCGCTCGCAGGCGATGAGCAGGGCGGCTGTCAGCCTCCTCGGGTCCACCTGGTGGTCGCCGTCGGCCCGCAGCCCGCCGCGTACCCCGGGGGCCAGCATCGGTTCGAGGCGGCGGCACTCACGGCCGGTGAGCCATTCCGACTCCAGCCCCGAACGCCGCTGCAGGGCGTGCAGTTCACGCAGATGGGCGCGGTCGTCGGAGTCCAGCGCCACGGCCAGCGTGCCGCAGGCCCGGAAACCGGTCTCCTGCCCGCTCACCGACTCCAGCTCGGCCGCGAACTCCGGGTAGCGCGCGGCGGAGGCGACATTGAGCCCGAGCAGCATCTGCTCGCCGTAGTGGAGTTCGGTGACCGCGGCGAGCATCCCCGCCGCGACCCCCGCCGCCCCGCCGCCAGGATCGGGGTCGGCCACCGCCGTATGCAGCCCCCGCTGGGCGGCCCGCCAGGCCGTCACCAGGCCGATGATCCCGCCCCCGATGACCAGGACGTCGGATCCGTTTCCGGAAATGCGCACGGTTGTCCAGCCCCTCCCTTCGCCGGCATGACCCGGATCAGGTTCGTACGGTCGGAGGCCGCGCAGCCTCCCTCTCAGCCCGGTGCGTCCGGGCTCCCGCGAGTGTGTACGTCGGCCACCCTAGCCCCCGGCGCCCGCGGCCGTACCCGGCACCGAATTTCTGACGATACGTCAGGTGATTATGGTGGACAGGTGAGCGAGCAGACGGAACAGCAGTCGGCGGAGCGGACCGGGGATCGGCCCGGGGGCGCGCCGTCGCGCGGACAGGACCGGCGCGTCGTGGTCGTCGGCGCGGGCATGGCGGGCGTACAGACGGCCGTGGTGCTGCGGGAACAGGGCTTCACGGGGCCCGTCACCCTGATCGGCGCCGAGCCGCACCAGCCGTACGACAGGCCGCCGCTGTCCAAGGCCGTCCTGCTCGGCAAGGCCGAGGACTCCGCCTTCGACATCGACTTCGAGGCCCTGGACGTCACCCTGCGCCTCGGCCTCGATGTCACCGCCCTGCGGGCCGGCGCGCACGAACTCGACACCCCCGAAGGACCCGTCCCCTACGACGTCCTCGTCCTGGCCACCGGCGCCGAACCCGTCGAACTGCCCGGCTCCCGGGGCGTCCCCGGCGTCCACCTGCTGCGCACCCTGGACGACGCGGCACGGCTGCGGCCCGTCCTGGACCAGCGGCACGACGTCGTGGTCGTCGGGGCGGGCTGGATCGGCGCCGAGTTCGCCACCGCCGCCCGCGAGGCGGGCTGCGCGGTCACCGTCGTCGAGGCCGCCGAACGCCCCCTCACCGGCACCCTGCCCGCGGAGGTCGCCGC
>DATCWZ010000559.1:0-10128 GCA_036566065.1 Streptomyces sp.
GCCGTAGCCGGTGGCCGTGCCGCCCGCGATGCCGAGCAGCGCGGCAGCGGCTATCAGCAGCGTCGTACGGCCGCGGGGGCTCGGCCGGGGAGCTACCGCCGGCGCATCGGGCGGCGGAGCGGGCGGAACAGCAGGGGCGGGCACCGCAAGAGTATTTGACGGTTCGACAGATGCGCCGGACGCGTCAAGAATGATGTCGTTCGGTTCCAAAAGGGGTCCCCCCAAAGAGACCTGAAGCACAGGTTCCGATACCCGCGCACACAACTGACCCACAGGTCCCTGGGGAGGTTGCCCGACCGGCGATTACAGTTTCGTATATGTCTAAGAAGCTCGTGATCAAGGTGACGGCCGGAGCCGAGTCCGCGGAGCGCTGCTCGCAGGCCTTCACCGTGGCGGCCGTGGCCGTCGCAAGTGGCGTTGAGGTCTCACTGTGGCTGACCGGGGAATCCGCCTGGTTCGCTGTGCCGGGTCGGGCAGAGGAGTTCGAACTCCCGCACTCGGCGCCGCTGCCCGGTCTGATCGAGTCGATCCAGTCCGGTGGCCGGATCACTCTCTGCACGCAGTGCGCGGCACGCCGCGACATCGCGGAAAAGGATGTCCTGGCGGGCGTACGGATCGCCGGCGCTCAGGTCTTCGTACAGGAGGCAATGGAGGACGGCACACAGGTGCTCGTGTACTGAAGGACGGGCCCAGCGGGCCCATGGAACCCAGGGAGGACCCGGAGGCGGCGCGGCGCGCCCTGTGCGGCTACCTGTGCCGCTTCTTGCCGTCGAGTTCGTCCCACAGCTCGTCGGACTCGGGGTCGCCCGGGGGCTCCCGCATGGGCCGGGTCTTCTCGTACGCGCTGGGAGGATCGTCCCACCAGCGGTCCTCCGGCCCCCGCCGGTTGGCGATCATCGCCGCGACCGGCGGAATGATCATCGCGACCACGCACATCCCGATGGCCACCGGCATCGACCACAGCCGCACAAAGGCCCAGGCGGAGACGAAAAGGACGACGCATATCCCCATCATCAGGAAGTAGCCTCGTCGGCGTCTCGTGTACATGTCTCCAGCGTAGAACGGGTTTCGCGGCCTCGCCGGGCCGGGTACGGCGCGAAGGGCCGCACCCCTTGATCAGGTGGCGTCCAACCCCCTGGGGTGCGGCCCTCCGGCCGGTTCGGTATCCGTTTCAGACGGCGATGGCAACCTCTGCGAGGCCACCGGTCTGCGCCACGACCGTACGATCGACGCTGGCGCCGGGGACGAGGGCGCGCACCGTCCAGGTGCCCTCGGCCGCGTAGAAGCGGAACTGTCCCGTCGCCGAGGTCGGAACCTCGGCGGTGAACTCACCGGTCGAGTCCAGCAGCCGGACGTAGCCGGCGACGGGCTCGCCGTCGCGGGTCACGCTGCCCTGGATGGTTGTCTCGCCCGGCTTGATCGTCGAAGCGTCGGGGCCGCCGGCCTGTGCTCCACACATGGTGTTCTGTCCTTCTGGTCGGAGTCCTGCGGACCGGTCCCGCGGATCGGGACCCGGGACTTACTTGGCGGCGCCGAGCTCGATCGGCACGCCGACGAGGGAGCCGTACTCGGTCCACGAACCGTCGTAGTTCTTGACGTTCGACTGGCCGAGCAGCTCGTGCAGCACGAACCAGGTGAGCGCGGAGCGCTCACCGATGCGGCAGTACGCGATGGTGTCCTTCGCCAGGTCGACCTGCTCGGTCTCGTAGAGCGCCTTGAGCTCGTCGTCCGACTTGAAGGTGCCGTCGTCGTTGGCGTTCTTCGACCACGGGATGTTGCGGGCGCTCGGCACGTGGCCGGCGCGCTGCGACTGCTCCTGCGGGAGGTGCGCCGGGGCGAGCAGCTTGCCGCTGAACTCGTCGGGCGAGCGCACGTCGACGATGTTCAGGCTGCCGATCGCCTTGACGACGTCGTCGCGGTACGCGCGGATCGACTCGTCCTGCGCCTTGGCCTTGTACGTGGTCGCGGGGCGCGTCGGGACGGCGTCGGTCAGGTCGCGGGAGTCGAGCTCCCACTTCTTGCGGCCGCCGTCGAGCAGCTTGACGTCCTCGTGGCCGTACAGCTTGAAGTACCAGTAGGCGTAGGACGCGAACCAGTTGTTGTTGCCGCCGTACAGCACGACGAGTGTGTCGTTGGCGATGCCCTTCTCGGAGAGCAGCTTCTCGAAACCGGCCTGGTCGACGAAGTCACGGCGGACCGGGTCCTGCAGGTCCGTGGTCCAGTCGATGCGGATCGCGTTCTTGATGTGGTTCTTCTCGTACGCCGAGGTGTCCTCATCGACCTCGACGATGGCGACCTTCGGGTCGTCGATGTGGGCCTCGACCCAGTCGGCGTCCACCAGTACGTCAGTGCGGCTCATGTGTGTTTTCTCCTCCGGGGCAGTCTGCGGCGAGGTAGTGCGGAGTTGCGCGGTGCGGGATGTACACGCGGGTGCAGGGAGGCAGTGCGCGTACGACAGCGCGGGGAGACCCTGACAGCGGTCAAAGGGTCGCGGGGAAGCGGGAGAATGGTCCCGCTAGAACATGCGACAGAGCATGGCGGCGACGCGGCACAGGTCTACTGCCCGCCGCTTCGTGAGGTCCGCCTGTCGCTTCATGGCACCGATCGTAGGGACGTCCGGGCGGGAATGTCACCGTCGTTTCATATCGTGAGACTCGATCATCCGTGATGTGGAATCAGCAAGCCGCAGAGGGGCCTGCGGGGGCGCCCCGACGGGTCGGGCCGCATCAATCATCTGCGGGCTGGACGTGCGCATCTCACTATTCGGATATCCGTACCCCGCTGCGGGGCGGGTTATTCGGCCGGCCCCGGTCGGAACCGACTTGTTCAGCCGGCGAGCGAGACGTCGGCGCCCGTCACCGATATCTCCAGGCCGTCCGGAGTCGCCTCGATCTTCTGCAGTTCCATGCCGTTCGGCAGGCCGCCGATCCGGCGCTCGAAGTCGGTCTTCCGGCGGATCAGCCGCTCGACGCCCGGGACGTCCTCGCCCGGGACCTTGTCGGCGTGCACCTTGACGGTCTTGCCGTCCAGCAGCGTGACAGTGGACACCACGCTGCGCGAGACGGTGCGGCCCAGGATGGCGACCGACCCGGTGACCTTGACCTTGCCGTCGCCGCCGTACGCGACCGTCACGTCCTTGTCGGCCGCCTTGGTCAGATCGTCGTACGAGACGACGGCGGTGCCCGTGACGCGGGAGGCCGTGGCGCTGGAGTATCCGGCACCCAGGGTCACCTGGTGCAACTGGGCCCGGATCTCGCTGATGGTGAGGGTGCGGCCCTCGGGGGTGCTGGTCCGTATGCCGGTCAGCTCGACGTCGACCTGGTCGAGCTCCGATCCGGCGACCTGGGTCAGGAACGGGAAGCCCTTGATCGAGACGTCCGTCGACCCGGCTTGCGCGCCGGTGAACTGGATCCGGCCCTCGGCCTCCGACTCGGCGAAATGCACCGCCGCCCTGTCCACGGCGACGAAGATGCCGCCGAGCACCACCGCGATGACCAGCAGTATCCGCAGCGCACGCATATCTGTTCCTCCCCCTGCCTTCCCCCGGCCCGACGCGGCCTCCTGGTGCCCGTGAGGCTCCTGCGACCGGGCGATACCCCTCGGGTGATCGACGAGTGGGCGGCCCGGTCGGTTCCCGGGAGCGTGGGGAAGAGGCGGAAGGGACTGGAATCAGCCGATCACACGGCCGATCAAATAGGCGGCGGGGGCGGCCATGGTGAGCGGAAGGGCCACCCCGGCCGTCATATGCACGAAGCGTGACGGGTAGTCATAGCTCGCCACCCGCAGGCCGATCAGCGCACAGCCACCGGCGGCGAAGCCCAGGAACGCGCCGCCCTGCGCACCGAGATCGCCGAACGCGCCCATCGCCGCACCGGCGCCCGCGGCGACGAGCAGCGACACCACGACGGAGACCGCGCCGGGCAGCGGCAGCGCCCGTACGAGTACGGCAGCGGCGACCGCCACGGCACCGACGGTCACCGCGCCCGGAACCGCCGCCAGATGCCCGGCGGCCAGCACGGCGAGCGACGCCGACGCGACGCTCGCCATGAGCCCGTACATCCGCTCGTCGGCGCCCGCGTGGCTGCGCAGATGGAGCACGAAGGTGAGCAGCACCCAGACGCCCAGGGTGCCGAGGATGGCCGCCGGGGCGTTCTCGCGGCCCGCTGCCAGCAGCATGGCGTCGGCGACGAGCCCGCCGGCGAAGGCGAGCGCGATGCCCTGCCTGGCCGGCCACATGCCGTTGAGCCGGAACCATCCGGCCGCGGTCACCGCCTGGAGCAGCACCAGCGGTACGAGCAGGGCGTACGGCCCGATCGCCGCGCCGAGTGCGAGAAGCAGGCCGAGCCCCGCGGTGATCGCGGCGGGCTGGATGCCCGGCGCGATGATCGGCGACCGCCCCTCGGCCCGGGCCCGCTGGGCATCGGTGAGCCGGACGTTCCCCCCGGTCGTGGGTGCGCCGTACCCCGGAGCGGGGGCGACATGACCGGCGGCCACCTCGGGCGGCAACGGGGATCCCCCGGGAGCGCCTGGTGCCTGCGGATAGCCGGGCGTCGGGGCCCCGTGCCGGGCCTGCATCTGGGGTGACTGGCCCTGGGACCGCTGGACGGTCGGCTGGTACTGGGTGTCCCAGGTCTGCCCCTGCCACACCTGCGTGGCGCCCTGGTCGCCCTGGTCGGCCTGCGCCGGGCCCGAGGACGACAGGGGCGACTGCCCCTGCCGACCGGGCCACTCGGCACCGGCGGGCGGGTCGTACGGTGCGTCCCCGTACCCCTGCTGGGTGCCGTATCCCTGCTGGTCGCCGGGGCCGTACGGCTGTCCGTACCCCGATTCGTACGGATACTGCTGATCGCTGCTCATGATCTGCGGTTCACCCTCCTGCGAACGGCGGGAGCACCTCGATCGTGCCGCCCTCGGCAAGCCGTACGGTCTCATGACCGCGGGTCCCGACGGGATTTCCGTCGATGAGGTACGAGCACCGCAGCAGCACCCGGGTCAGCTCACCGGGGTGCCGTTCGCGCACCCCGTCGAGCGCCTCGGCGAGCGTCTCCGCCGCGTACGGCTCCTCCTCGGTCCCGGCCGCGGACTTGGCGGCGGCCCAGTAGCGGATCGTCCCCGCTGCCATGGCGGCACTCCCTTCGTCGTACACCAGTCGTACGTCAGCCACCCATCATGGGTCACGCCGGAACCGGAACCGCCCAGTCCGCGATACGCGTGAGCAGGCTCTCGTCCGCCGCGTTCTCCGCGTGCCCCATGCCGGGCTCCAGCCAGAGTTCCGCCGCGCCCCGCGAGGCCCCGGCGAGCATTCTCGGGTGGTCGAGCGGGAAGTACGGGTCCCTGGTGCCGTGTACGACCAGCAGTGGTACCCCGATCAGCGGAACGGCCTCGACCGGGGAGAGCGGCACCGGGTTCCATTCGTTGTGGTCGATCCGCGTACGCAGGCCGTACTGGCCGATGAGCCGCCCGGCGGGCCTGGTCACCACCCAGTGCAGCCGGCGCATCGGGGCCGTACCCCGGTAGTACCAGCGCGCGGGGGCACTCACGGCGACCACCGCATCCGTATGCACCCCAGTGCGCGCCGCAATGCGCCCCTCACGCGCCCCGGTGCTTCCGCCCGCCGGATACAGCGCCGCGTGCCGCAGCACCACCGACCCGCCCATCGAGAACCCCACCGTGACGACCCTGCGGTGTCCCAGCTCCCGCGCCCAGCCCACCGCCGCCGCCAGGTCCAGCACCTCCCGGTCGCCCACCGTGGACCGCCCGCCGGACCTCCCGTGCCCCCGGAAGGAGAACGTGACCACGGCCGCATGCCGCGCGAACACGCGTGCGGCCCGCCGTACCGCTGGCCGGTCGGCCGAACCGGTGAAACCATGGGCGACGACAATCGCCGTGCCGGACGGCGCGGCGCCCCGACCCCCCGCCGAGCTCCCCGTGCACGGCTCGTACACCGCCTCGACAGCGATCCCGTCATCGGTCCGCAGCGTCGTGCGCTGCGCGTTCCGCGTGATCAAGGGAACAGCGGTGCTCGGGAAGCGGCCCTCCGGCGCAGAACTCATGTGAGCTATTCTGCTGCGCGGAGGATCCGGGCAAAGCAGCCCCCGGGTCCTTTTGCGCTTTCCGAGGATACGAAGCAGTGCCGCATACTCCCCCGGGTCCGGCCCGGGAGTGCCCCTCTCGCAGGGAACGAGGAGGACTGACGTAATGGGCGAGCGAACCGTGCACGACGGACCGATGACCGAGGCAGGTGGGCGGCGATGAGTTCACTGCTGCTCCTGACGAACGCCCTCCAGCCGTCCGCGGAGGTGCTCCCGGCACTCGGACTCCTGCTGCACAGTGTGAAGGTCGCCCCGGCCGAGGGGTCCGCGCTCGTCGACATGCCCAGCGCCGATGTCGTCCTCGTCGACGGCCGCCGCGACCTCCCGCAGGTGCGCTCGCTGTGCCAGTTGCTGCGGTCCACCGGGCTGGGCTGCCCGCTGATCCTGGTGGTCACGGAGGGCGGTCTGGCGGCCGTCACCGCGGAGTGGGGCACCGACGACGTCCTGCTGGACACGGCCGGTCCCGCCGAGGTCGAGGCCCGGCTGCGGCTGGCCGTCGGACGGCAGCAGCTCACCGCCGACGACTCCCCCATGGAGATCCGCAATGGCGACCTCTCGGTCGACGAGGCGACCTACAGCGCCAAGCTCAAGGGCCGGGTCCTGGACCTGACCTTCAAGGAGTTCGAGCTGCTGAAATATCTCGCCCAGCACCCCGGCAGGGTCTTCACCCGCGCCCAGTTGCTCCAGGAGGTCTGGGGCTACGACTACTTCGGCGGTACGCGGACGGTCGATGTCCATGTACGGCGGCTTCGCGCCAAGCTCGGCCCCGAGCACGAGTCGCTGATCGGCACGGTCCGCAACGTCGGTTACCGCTTCGTCGCCCCCGACAAAACCGAACAAAGGGCCGAGCGTGCGGCCGAGGGGGCCAGGACCACGGCACCGGCGCCAGCCGGCGACGCACACGTCGCCCGTACGGAGCAGTCAGCAGTGGCCGAAGTGACCGAGAACGCCCCGGTCCGGCCTGCCAAGCGGTAGGTCCATCCGCGTAGACTGCCGCGCGTGGCCAAGGTGACGCGAGACGATGTGGCGAGACTGGCGGGGACGTCGACCGCGGTGGTCAGCTATGTCATCAACAACGGACCCCGGCCGGTCGCCCCGGCCACGCGCGAGCGGGTACTCGGCGCGATCAAGGAGCTGGGCTACCGGCCCGACCGGGTCGCCCAGGCGATGGCCTCGCGGCGCACCGACCTCATAGGCATGATCGTGCCCGACGCGCGCCAGCCGTTCTTCGCGGAGATGGCGCACGCGGTCGAACAGGCCGCCGCCGAGCGCGGGAAGATGGTGCTGGTCGGCAATTCCGACTACCGCGACGAGCGCGAGGTCCACTATCTGCGGGCCTTCCTCGGCATGCGGGTCTCCGGTCTGATCCTGGTCAGCCAGGGCCCCAGCGAGCGTGCGGCGGCCGAGATCGAGGCATGGGACGCCCGGGTGGTCCTGCTGCACGAGCGGCCCGAGGCGATCGACGACGTCGCGGTCGTCACCGACGACATCGGCGGCGCCCAGCTCGCCACCCGGCACCTCCTGGAGCACGGCAACGCGTATGTGGCCTGCCTCGGCGGGATGGAGTCGACCCCGCAGGTCGGTGACCCGGTCGCCGACCACATCGAGGGCTGGCGCCGGGCGATGCACGAGTCGGGCCGGTCCACGGAGGGCCTGCTCTTCCACGCCCCGTACAACCGCTACGACGCCTACCGGGTGGCCCTGGACCTGCTGTCCGGGCCCGACAGGCCCCCGGCGATCTTCTGCTCGACGGACGACCAGGCCATCGGGGTGCTGCGGGCCGCGCGCGAGCTGCGTATCGATGTGCCCGAGGAGCTCGCGGTCGCCGGGTTCGACAACGTGAAGGAGGCGGGTCTGACCGATCCGCCGCTGACGACGGTGTCCTCTGACCGTCCCGCGATGGCCCGGGCAGCCGTGGACCTGGTCCTCGACGACTCGCTGCGGGTCTCCGGGTCGCGCCGGGAGCGGCTGAAACAGTTTCCGTCCGCGCTGGTCGTACGGCGGTCGTGCGGCTGCGGGAAGCCACCCGTCCCGGCACCGTAACCCGCCCGGCCCAACCGGCCCCTCGCAACCGGCCCCGGTGCAACTGGCCAGGCCCGGGGCCGGGTTGCTTATTTCGGGCATACGAGGTTCTGCCGGGCTTCTCAGGACGTACTCAGGGTCTTCTCATGTTCCGCGGACATCCTCGTAGACATGACAGACAGCGCGAATTCAGGCCACCAGGGCGGCGAGCCCCCGTACCCCGCGTATCCCTCATACGGCGGCGCCTACCCGCCGCCACCCGCACAGACGCCCGGGCACCGCGCCAAGCGGCCCGCGGCGCTCCTGGCGGCCGTGGCGATCGCCGCGGCCATGGTCGGGGGCGGCACCGCCACCCTCGTCAGCGAGCTCGTCCACAACGGGACCGGCGTCGCGGCCACCGACGGCGTCGTCAGCGGCACCAATGTCTCGCGGAGTACCGCGGGCACCATTTCCGGCGTGGCGGCGGCCGTGTCCCCGGCCATCGTCGAGATCGGCGCCTCCTCGCAGTCGGGCCAGGCCACCGGCTCCGGCGTCGTCATCACGGCCGACGGCGAGATCGTCACCAACAACCACGTCGTCTCGGGCGCCTCGCAGATCAAGGTGACGCTGAGCAGCGGCAGGACGTACACCGCCGATGTGACGGGCACCGACCCCGACAAGGACCTGGCCCTCATCAAGCTCCGCGGCGCGAGCGGGCTGAAGACCGCCTCGCTCGGCGACTCCTCCGCGCTGCGGGTCGGTGACCCGGTCGTGGCCATCGGCTCGCCCGAGGGTCTGACCGGCACGGTCACCAGCGGCATCGTCTCCGCGCTCGACCGGGATGTCACGGTGGCCAAGGACGACGGTGCCGGTGGTCAGGGCGGGCAGGAATGGCCGTTCGAGTTCGGCGGGCAGCAGTTCAACGGCGACACGGGCGCGTCGAAGACGACGTACAAGGCGATCCAGACCGACGCCTCGCTCAACCCGGGCAACTCCGGCGGCGCGCTCATCAACATGAACGGCGAGATCATCGGCATCAACTCCGCGATGTACTCCCCCAGCTCCGCCAACGCCTCCGGCACCTCGGCCGCGGGCAGCGTGGGCCTCGGCTTCGCCATCCCGGTCAACACGGTCAAGGCAGACCTCACTACCCTGCGGGGCGGCCACAACGCCTGACCGGCAGCGAAAATCACGACGGCGAGAATTGCGACAGCGAGAACCCGCAGGAGAAGAGGACGATCACCGATGAGCACCGCCGAAGACGATCCGCAGCGCATCCTGATCGTCGACGACGAACCCGCGGTGCGCGAAGCCCTGCAGCGCAGCCTCGCCTTCGAGGGATACGGCACCGAGGTCGCCGTCGACGGATACGACGCCCTCACCAAGACGGGGACGTACGCCCCCGACCTGATCGTCCTGGACATCCAGATGCCCCGGATGGACGGCCTGACCGCCGCTCGCCGCCTCCGGTCCACCGGCACCACCACCCCCATCCTGATGCTCACCGCGCGCGACACCGTCGGCGACAGGGTCACCGGCCTGGACGCGGGCGCCGACGACTACCTGGTCAAGCCGTTCGAGCTGGACGAGCTGTTCGCCCGCATCCGCGCCCTGCTGCGCCGCAGCTCGTACGCCGCGGCGGCGGGCGCCGTCCCCGACGACGACGTGCTCGCGTTCGGCGACCTCCGCATGGACCTGACCACCCGCGAGGTCACCCGTGGCACCCGCCGCGTCGAGCTGACCCGCACCGAATACACGCTGCTGGAGATGTTCCTGGCCCACCCGCGGCAGGTGCTGACCCGGGAGCAGATCCTCAAGGCGGTCTGGGGCTTCGACTTCGAGCCCAGCTCCAATTCCCTGGATGTGTACGTGATGTATCTGCGCCGCAAGACGGAAGCCGGCGGCGAACCCCGGCTCGTCCACACCGTGCGCGGCGTGGGGTACGCGCTGCGGTCCGGCGGCGGTGGGGCGTGAGCGCACTGGTCCGTCGTTTCCGCGCCCTGCCGCTGCTCTCGCGCCTCGCGCTGCTGGTCGC
>DATCWZ010000318.1:0-3378 GCA_036566065.1 Streptomyces sp.
GGCGGCTTCGGCATCACCGCCGCCTCCGAGTGCCCCCCGCAGCCGTACGACAGCGAGACCACCCGGCCGTCCGCCGGGGCGAACTCGTTCGCGCACACCCCGAACGCCTGCTTCAGTGACCCCGTCATCGGGATCAGGAACGCACACGTGACACACGTCGCCGGCGCGGCCTGCGCCATCGGCGTCCGGGCGCCGAACGCCTCGTCCCACCGTTCGGCCGCCAGATGCAGCCCGTACCGGGACAGCACACGCGCCCGCCGGGCACCCAGCTCGTCGGCGACCGAGACGATCGCCCCGCGCCGCGTTCCCTCCGGCCGGGTCGTCAGCTCCGCGTCCTCCGTGTCGGCCAGGGCGGCGAGCTCCTGGGACACCTCGGAGACCGGGGAGTTCGGCGCGGGCTCGTCCTCGCCGGTGTAGCCGGGCTCCAGGCGCAGGTCCTCCGCCTCGGTGGGCAGCAGGTCGCCGGGCCCCATGTCGCCCGGCCGCAGCCGCTCGCTCCACGGCACCCACTCCGGGGCCAGCAGCGCGTCGGAACCGGGCAGCAGCACCGTCTCGTCAAGGGTGACGTTCTTCGCCCGGGACGCCCTGGCGACCGTCACCGCCCAGCGCCAGCCCCGGTAACCGGGCTCCTCGCATTCGAAGTAGTGCGTGACGACCCGGTCACCCTCGGACACGAGCGAGACATGCTCACCGACCACTCCCGGCGCGGCAGCCTCCTCGGCCGCCGCGCGGGCGAGGTCTACCGCCTCGGCGCACAGGCGGTCCGGTGCGGGGGTACGGGCCGTACGGCTTCGCGTCGTCGCAGCACTCACAGGTCTCGCTTCTCTCCATACGCCGTCTACGAGCGCGCCAGCGGCTCCATCGATGTCCGATTTCGGCCATAACAGTTGCGGGCGGAGCGGACCTGGGGGCCGCGTCGACGTCCACACCCGTTGTGCCTGCCTCGGGCGCGCCTTCTGCCATCCATTCTGCGGGATCGCGGAGAGGCGCGCGGCCAAGAACAACCGCCGGTGGCGCGTTACGCACGCTACCCTCTCCGCCGCCCCGCGCCCACCTGCCCGTCCCAAACGAATCCGTATCGACTCCCGGGCCCCCGGAGCGCGCGCACATTCCCGTACGAATCAGGCGCCGCCCGCCGACGCGTCCCGGCCATTTCCGCGACGGACGGCCCACCGCCCTCTTGCGCACACCGGCCCCGAGGGGCGTCCCCCGCCACGCCCCGGCCGGATCACGGTTCGCCGGGAGACCGTGGGGCACTATGACGTGGTGGCTGCTGCCAGATCGTCAGACGGATCCGGCCCGCCCCGCCGGGCAGGCCGGCGGCTGGGGCATGCCCTGCAGCGGCCGTTCACGGCGACGGCGAAGGGGATCAGGAGAGCGACCCACGCCCATGGCGCCGGTGAGTCCGGCCTGGGCAAGCTGATCGAACTGCACGCCGTGAACGGCGCGGGCGATGTGATGATCACCGTGGCCCTCGCGTCGACCGTGTTCTTCTCGGTGCCCACGGACGAGGCGCGGGGCCGGGTCGCCCTGTATCTCGCGGTCACGATGGCCCCGTTCACCCTCCTCGCCCCGGTGATCGGCCCGCTCCTGGACCGGCTGCCGCACGGCCGGCGGGCCGCGATGGCGGGCGCGATGTTCGCCCGCGCCCTGCTCGCGATCACCATGTCGGGCGCGGTCGCCACGGGCGGCCTCGAGCTGTATCCGGCGGCGCTCGGCGTGCTGGTCGCGTCGAAGGCGTACGGGGTCGTGCGCAGCGCCGTCGTACCGCGCCTCCTGCCACCGCGCTTCTCGCTGGTGAAGGCCAATTCCCGGGTGACGCTGGCCGGGCTGCTGGCCACGGGTGTGGCGGCGCCGATCGGGGTGGGGCTGCAGCGGATCGGCTCCGCCTGGCCGCTGTACGGCGCGTGCGCGATCTTCCTGGGCGGTACGTTCCTCGCGTTCACGCTGCCGCCGAAGGTGGACTCGGCGAAGGGCGAGCGCAAGGCCAGGCTCGTCACCCCGTACGGGGAAAACCCGCCCGCCCCGGCCCCGCGGACCACGACGAACAGCCGCCGCAACGGCACCCGCAACGGCACCCGCAACGGGAACAACGGCAGGAAGGGCGGCCGCGACAAGCCGCCCGGCCTCCGCTCCGTCGGGCCCGCCGTCCTGCACGGGCTCCAGGCGAACGCCGCCCACCGTGTCCTCTCCGGCTTCCTCATCTTCTTCCTGGCGTTTCTGCTGCGCGTGCACCCGCTCTCCGGCCAGAGCGCCGCCCTCTCCCTCGGCATCGTCGGCATCGCCGCCGGGGTGGGCAACGCCTGCGGTACGGCGGTGGGCTCCTGGCTCAGGGCGCGCGGCCCCGAGCGGATCGTCGCGACGGTGCTGGGCCTCGCCCTGGGCGTCGCCGTGCTCACCGCGGTGTTCTTCAGCACCGTGATGGTCGCCGCGCTCGGCGCGGTCGCCGGGTTCACCCAGGCCCTGTCGAAGCTGTCGCTGGACGCGATGATCCAGCGGGACGTGCCCGAGGAGGTCCGTACGTCCGCGTTCGCCAGGTCCGAGACGCTGCTCCAGATGGCCTGGGTGGTCGGCGGCGCCATCGGCATCTCACTCCCCCTCAACGGGGTGCTCGGCATGTCGGTGGCCGCCGGGATTCTGGCTCTGGGCGCCGCCGCCTCCGTACGGGGTCTGCTGGGCGCCGCGCGGCGCGGCTCGCCGCATCCCCGCGTGGCATGAGGGCGTCCGACCGATAGCCTCGGGCCCATGACCGTTGCGCTCTCCTCCGGCAAGAGCCGTCGAATCGGCGCCGCTCTCGCTGCCGTGTCCGCGGGACTCCTTGTTCTCTCCGCCTGCGACAAGCCGACCCCGCTCGCGACCGTGACGGTTGGGGACAACTCGGTGCATTCCGAAGCGGCCTGTTACAACGACGGCAACGCTCTCAAGGAATCCGAGGTCCAGGGCTGCCTCAACAAGAAGGCGGAGAAGACCGTCAAGGTCGCGATGGACGACAAGGTCCACTTCGGCGTCGACCCGGAGATCGCGGACAACGGCTGGACGCTCTTCATCAACGGCCAGCAGGCCGAGCAGGAACCGTTCAAGAAGACCTACCGGACCATCCCGGGCAGCGCGTTCTTCACCAGCCAGACCGGCGAGACGACGGCGAACGAGACACAGGTCAGCGTCGTCGAGACCGACGGCAATAAACTGACGGGCGTCTGGCACTTCGATTTCAAGAAGACTTCCTGAGGATCCAAGCCGTGCGGGTGCTGGTGGTGACCGCTGTCCCGGCCGAACGGGACGCGGTCACGCGTGCGTTCGGGCCGGAGGGGCCGCGCCCGTACGACGTGCCGGGCGCCCTGCTGCACCGCAGCGGCGCGTTCGACGTGACCGCCGCCG
>DATCWZ010000405.1:0-4595 GCA_036566065.1 Streptomyces sp.
GGCCCGCAATCTGGCGGTCGATGTCCTGGCCGAGCTCGCCTCCCGCACCCGATGAACTCCCCGTACCCGATGACCCTCCGGATTCCAGGAACCGAGGACCTGCCATGAGCCACGCCACCCAGCCACTCGGCGCGCCGGTCGTCCGCCGCGAGGGGCGGGACAAGGTCACCGGGACCGCGCGCTACGCGGCCGAGCAGCAGCCGCCCGGCAGGCTGTACGCGTGGCCCGTCCAGGCCACCATCGCGTGCGGCACCACCACCGCCATCAGGACCGCCGACGCGCTGGCCGTCCCGGGGGTGCACACCGTCCTCACCCATGACAACGCACCACGGCTGAAGCAGCCCGACGACCCGGTTCTCGCAGTCCTCCAGGACAACCGGGTCCCGCACCGGGGCTGGCACATCGCCCTTGTGGTGGCCGACAGCCTCGAAGCCGCCAGGGCAGGCGCCGATGCCGTACACGTCGAATACGAACGCCACGACCACGACGTCGTCCTCAGCTACGACCACCCGGGCCTCCATACCCCCGAAACGGTCAACGGCGGCTTCCCGGCGGTCCGCGAACGCGGCCACTTCGACGCCGCGTTCACCGCGGCCCCGGTGCAGATCGACTCCACGTACACGCTGGGCGCGCTCCACAACCATCCGATGGAGCCGCACGCCTCCACCGCCGAGTGGGCCGACGGGCATCTGACCGTCCATGACTCCAGCCAGGGGTCCACCATCGTGCGCGACAGCCTCGCTCAGGCGTTCGGGCTGGAACCCCGGCAGGTCACCGTCATCTCGGAACACGTCGGCGGCGGTTTCGGCTCCAAGGGCACGCCCCGCCCGCAGGCCGTCCTCGCGGCCATGGCCGCACGTCACACCGGCCGTCCCGTCGAACTCGCCCTGCCGAGGCGGCAGATGCCCACGGTCATCGGCCACCGGGCACCCTCCCTGCAGCGCGTGCGGATCGGCGCGGAACTCGACGGCACCATCACCGCGCTCGCCCATGAGGTCGTCACGCAGACCTCCACCGTGAGGGAGTTCGTCGAGCAGGCCGCCGTCCCGGCGCGCACCATGTACACCTCGCCGCACAGCCGCACCGCGCACCGGGTGGCCGCGCTCGACGTACCCAGCCCGTCGTGGATGCGCGCCCCGGGCGAGGCCCCCGGGATGTACGCCCTGGAGTCGGCCATGGACGAACTGGCCAGCGCCCTGGGGCTCGACCCCGTCGAACTGCGCCTGCGCAACGAGCCGTCCACCGAACCGGACAGCGGCCTGCCGTTCAGCAGCCGCGGGCTCGTCGCGTGCCTGCGCGAGGGCGCTCGGCGCTTCGGCTGGTACGACAGGGACCCGGCCCCCGCGTCCCGGCAGGACGGGCCGTGGCTGCTCGGCACCGGGGTCGCCTCCGCCATGTATCCCGTCCTCATCCAACCGTCCGCCGCGTCCGCCCATGCGGCCCCCGACGGCTCGTACCACATCGCGGTCAACGCCACCGACATCGGCACCGGCGCCCGCACGGTCATGGCACAGGTGGCCGCGTCGGCGCTGAACACCCCGGTGGAGAACATCCGGATCTCCATCGGCAACAGCGACCTGCCCGCCGGCTCGGTCGCCGGAGGCTCCTCGGGGACCGCGTCCTGGGGCTGGCCCGTGCACAAGGCGGCCACCGGCCTGGCGGACCGGCTCGCCGAGCACACCGGCCCCCTCCCGCCGGAAGGCATCACCGTCACGGCCGACACCGAGGAGGAGACGGCGGCGAAGTCCCCGTACGCGCGTCACAGCTTCGGTGCGCACTTCGCCGAAGTCGCCGTCGACTCCCGCACCGGAGAGGTCCGGGCCCGCCGGCTGCTCGGCGTGTTCGCCGCCGGGCGCATCCTCAACCCCCGTACGGCCCGCTCCCAGTTCACGGGCGGCATCGTGATGGGACTCGGCATGGCGCTGACCGAGGGCAGCACGCTGGACCCCGCCTTCGGGGACTTCACCGAGACCGACCTCGCCTCCTACCACGTGCCGGTCAGCGCCGATGTGCCCGACATCGAGGTGCACTGGATCGACGAGGAGGACCCCCATCTGAACCCGATGGGGAGCAAGGGCATCGGTGAGATCGGCATCGTCGGAACGGCCGCCGCCATCGGGAACGCCGTACGGCACGCCACCGGGGCCAGGCTGCGTGAGCTGCCCCTGACACCGGACAAGCTCCTGCCGTATCTGCCCTGAAACCCGCCCGGTCCGTTCACCCATCGGTTGCGCGACAGGCCCACTCGGGTCACCCTGATGAGTGACCCAGACGTGATTGACGCTCACGCTTCGTGTTCGGGGGGTCGTTGGTTCAAACGGGGTGAAGCATGTGGGCCTCGCGGTGAGGAGCCTCGACGATGACCGTTCCACCCGACCGGCACTATCTGGTCGAACTGCAGGTGTCAACAGAGCGTATTCCCCAGTTGCGGCGCATAATCGCCGCACACCTCCGGCACTGGAGCCTCGAACTGCACATCCGGCCGGTGTGCCGGGCGGCCGAGGAGCTCCTGACCAATGTCCAGCGGCATGTGGGCGATGACAACCAGTGCGTCATCGAGCTCCGCTGGACCGGGCGCCACCTCACTGTATCCGTGGCCGACAACGGTTCGCGGATGCCCAGGCTGCTCAGCAACGGCGGCGGCGGACTCAGCCGTGTCATGGCCCTGAGCGACAGTTGGGGCACCTGCCGGACCCCCGGCGGCAAGGTCGTCTGGTTCACCCGGTACGCCGAGGCGCCGCGCGGCGCCCGGCTGGTGCCACGCCCGCCGCTTCCCGGCGTCCCCGAGGCCCGGAAGCAGGCCCTGGCCGTCCCGGTATGACCCGTACGGCGCCGGAGGAACACCCGGCCGGTGCGGAATGCGTGCGCACACACGCATGATCCGCGCCGGCCGGGTACCTGTATGCGTGGGGACCGCGTTGCGAGGGGGAGCGGAGCGCGGGACGGTCGAGGTACTGACGCAAGGAGACCACTGCCATGCCCATCGCCACGGTCAATCCCGCGAACGGCGAAACCCTCAAGACCTTCGACGCACTGGACGAGCAGGAGACCGGACGCAGGCTCGCCGCCGCCCACAGCGCGTTCCTGGCCTACCGCACCACCGGATTCGCCGAGCGGGCCCGGTTGCTCACCCGGGCCGCGGACCTCCTCGACGAGGACCGGCAGGACATCGCGCGCATCATGACCACCGAAATGGGCAAGCCGGTCGTGGCGGCCCGCGCGGAGGCCGCCAAATGCGCCAAGGCGATGCGCTGGTACGCGGCCCGTGCCGAGGGGCTGCTCGCCGACGAGCATCCGTCGGACGCCGATGTACGGGACTCCGGCGCCTCCCGTGCCTACGTCCGCTACCGCCCGCTCGGTGTCGTCCTCGCCGTGATGCCGTGGAACTTCCCGCTCTGGCAGGTCGTGCGCTTCGCCGCCCCCGCCCTGATGGCGGGCAACGTGGGACTGCTCAAGCACGCCTCGAACGTCCCGCAGACCGCGCTGTACCTGGAGGACCTGTTCCGCAGGGCCGGATTCCCCGCCGGGTGCTTCCAGACGCTGCTGGTGGGGTCCGGCGCCGTCGAGGCGATCCTGCGCGACGGCCGGGTCGCCGCCGCGACACTCACAGGCAGCGAACCGGCCGGGCGCTCGGTCGCCTCCGTCGCCGGTGACGAGGTGAAGCGGACGGTGCTGGAGCTGGGCGGCAGCGACCCGTATCTCGTCCTGCCCTCGGCCGACATCCGCAAGGCCGCCGAAACCGCGGTGACGGCACGGACCCAGAACAACGGGCAGTCCTGCATCGCCGCCAAACGGTTCATCGTCCACACCGATGCGTACGAGGAGTTCACCGAGCGGTTCACCGCGGGCATGCGCGCCCTGACCGTGGGCGACCCGCTGGAGGAGACCACCGACATCGGGCCGCTCTCCAGCGAACAGGGCCGCGCCGACCTGGAGGAGCTTGTCGATGACGCCGTACGCCTGGGCGCCACCGCGCTGTGCGGTGGCGGCAGGCCCCGGGACCTGGGCGGCGGACTGGACGCCGGCTGGTTCTACCTCCCGACCGTGCTCACCGGGATCACGCCCGCCATGCGGATCCACCGCGAGGAGGCGTTCGGCCCGGTTGCCGCGCTCTACCGCGTCGGGTCGCTGGACGAGGCCGTGGCCGTCGCGAACGACAGCTCCTTCGGGCTCAGCTCCAACGTGTGGACGCGGGACCCGCAGGAGGTGGCCCGCTGCGTGCGCGACCTGGAGGCAGGCGGTGTGTTCTTCAACGGGATGACCGCGTCGCCCCCCGCGCTGCCGTTCGGCGGGGTGAAGCGTTCCGGATACGGGCGTGAGCTGGCCGGTCACGGCATCCGCGAGTTCTGCAACGCGACCACGGTCTGGTACGGCCCCGGGACGGACGCCCTCTGAGCAGACCCTGCGCCACTGCGCGACCGCGCCTCCTACGAGCCCTGACCCTGCGAGTGATCCCCCGAGGAAGCCGACATGAGTACCGCACCCGCGCCGCCGTCCGCGGCGGCACTGTCCGACACCGAGCTCGCGGCCCTCGACGCGCACTGGCGGGCCGCCAACTATCTGGCCGTCGGCCAGATCTATCTGATGGCCAACCC
>DATCWZ010000389.1:0-4131 GCA_036566065.1 Streptomyces sp.
TCCGGACCCGCGGTCCCGTCCAGATCGAGGGATTCGAGGAGCTCACCGGCCGAGAGGGTGACATCCAGATCGTGCGCACCGGCCAGCCGGGCCGTCCGGATCGCGAGGACCTCGAACGACGGCGGCCGGCCGAACACCGCCAGCGCGCCGCCGCCCGCCTGCAACCGGACCGCGGCGGCCCGGTCGTAGTGGAGGAGCCGGCCGAGGAAGGCGGCGAGGTCCGCCGCCTCCGTCACGTCGGCGAACCGCAGTGACCGTACAGGCACCGTCATACCGCGGCAGGCTCCTCCGCGAGGTACTTCTGAAGGAAGAGCTTCTCCTCCGCGGAGATCCGCCGGGGGCGCTCCGCGGCCAGGTCGTACGGCACGACGATGGTCGACGCCCGTACGTACACCTGCTCCGGGTCCTTGATTTCGTACGCGATGGTCAGCGAGGCGGCGCTGATCTTCGTGACCCACGATTCGACGGTCACCGGGGAGTGCCGGTGGACCAGCGGACGTACGTAGTCGATCTCGTGCCGGGCCACGACGG
The DNA here is from genome assembly GCA_036566065.1 of Streptomyces sp. Lineage (GTDB taxonomy): Bacteria > Actinomycetota > Actinomycetes > Streptomycetales > Streptomycetaceae > Streptomyces. The sequence goes on from DATCWZ010000389.1 coordinate 532, forward strand.
ACCCGCCCGCGAAGGACGGCGAGCCGTCCCCCGGCGCCAGCCGGAACATGAAGTCGATGCGCGCCTCCTCCAGATAGCGGAGGAAGACCACGTTGTTCACATGGCCGAAAGCGTCCATGTCCGACCAGCGCAGGGGACAGCTGTAAATGTGACGCGCCACGATCAGCCCCGGGTGAGCTTCTTGTACGTGGCGCGGTGCGGGCGGACCGAGTCCGCGCCGAGACGCTCCACCTTGTTCTTCTCGTACGACTCGAAGTTGCCCTCGAACCAGTACCACTTGGAGTCGCCCTCGTACGCCAGGATGTGCGTGGCGACGCGGTCCAGGAACCAGCGGTCGTGGGAGATGACCACGGCCGCGCCCGGGAACTCGAGCAGCGCGTTCTCCAGGGAGGACAGGGTCTCGACGTCCAGGTCGTTGGTCGGCTCGTCGAGGAGCAGCAGGTTGCCGCCCTCCTTGAGCGTCAGCGCCAGGTTGAGGCGGTTGCGCTCACCACCGGACAGGACACCGGCCGGCTTCTGCTGGTCGGGGCCCTTGAAGCCGAACGCGGAGACGTACGCCCGCGAAGGCATCTCGACCTGGCCGACGTTGATGTAGTCCAGCTCGTCCGACACGACGGCCCAGAGGGTCTTCTTCGGGTCGATGCTGGCCCGGGTCTGGTCGACGTAGGAGATCTTGACCGTGTCGCCGACCTTGACGGCGCCGGAGTCCGGTGCCTCCAGGCCCAGGAGCATCTTGAACAGCGTGGTCTTGCCCGCGCCGTTCGGACCGATGACCCCGACGATGCCGTTGCGCGGCAGTGTGAACGACAGGTCCTCGATGAGGACCTTGTCGCCGAAGGCCTTGGAGAGGTGCTCGACCTCGACGACGATGGAACCGAGCCGCGGCCCCGGCGGGATCTGGATCTCCTCGAAATCCAGCTTCCGCATCTTGTCCGCCTCGGCCGCCATCTCCTCGTACCGGGCGAGACGGGCCTTGGACTTGGTCTGCCGGCCCTTGGCGTTGGAGCGGACCCACTCCAGCTCTTCCTTGAGCCGCTTCTGGCGCTTCTCGTCCTTGCGGCCCTCGACCTTGAGGCGGGCGGCCTTCTTCTCCAGGTACGTGGAGTAGTTGCCCTCGTACGGGAGGGCGCGGCCGCGGTCGAGTTCGAGGATCCACTCGGCGACGTTGTTCAGGAAGTACCGGTCGTGCGTGACGGCGACGACGGCGCCCGCGTACTTCGAGAGATGCTGCTCCAGCCAGTGCACCGACTCGGCGTCGAGGTGGTTGGTGGGCTCGTCGAGCAGGAGGAGGTCCGGGGCCTCGATGAGCAGCTTGCACAGCGCCACCCGGCGCTTCTCGCCGCCGGACAGCGTGGTGACGGGCCAGTCGCCGGGCGGGCAGCCCAGGGCATCCATGGCCTGCTCCAGTTGCGCGTCCAGGTCCCAGGCGTTGGCGTGGTCCAGGTCCTCCTGGAGCTTGCCCATCTCGTCCAGCAGCGCGTCGGAGTAGTCGGTCGCCATGAGCTCGGCGACCTCGTTGAAGCGCTTGAGCTTGCCCATGATCTCGGCGGCGCCGTCCTGGACGTTCTCCAGGACCGTCTTCGCCTCGTCCAGCTCGGGCTCCTGCATGAGGATGCCGACGGTGAAGCCGGGCGACAGGAACGCGTCACCATTGGACGGCTGCTCCAGGCCCGCCATGATCTTCAGCACCGTGGACTTACCGGCGCCGTTGGGCCCCACGACACCGATCTTGGCGCCGGGCAGGAAGTTCAGGGTGACGTCATCCAGAATCACCTTGTCGCCGTGCGCCTTGCGCGTCTTGCGCATGGTGTAGATGAACTCAGCCAAGAGAAACCGTCCGGCAGCAGTAGAGGTGTGGGCAGATACATCCATCTTGCCTGACGCCCGTGCCCGGACGGAAACCAGTACCGCAGGACGGACCGTGCGGGGCCCGCGGGAACAACCCGCCTCGGGAACCGCACCGGGCCCCGTACGCATGGATGCGTGTCCGCATATCCGTACGGGGCCCGGCCTTCGAACGCGTTGTCACCGCGCGTCCGTGCTTTTTCACTCGCCGTTGGTGCCGGCCTTCTTCCTGCGGAGGAGGAAGACCGCGCCGCCGCCGACGACCACCAGGACGATGGCGATCCCCGCTATGACGGGCGTCGCGCTGGAGCCGCCGGTCGCGGCGAGGTCGCCGCCCTCGGTTCCGGTGGAGCTGGTGCCGGTCGAGGCCGGTACGGGCTGCTTGGCGTTCTGCGTATCGGTGCCGTTGTCGCCCGTGGTCGCGCCGCTCTCGGTCACGCAGTCGAGGACGCCCTTGATGTTCTTACGGAAGCCGTTGAGCCCGGTGATCGTGAAGTCGTACGCCTGGTCCTCGGCGACCGGAATCGTCACCGTGCTGACGGCGCCCGGGGCGATCGTGTGCTCGGAGCCCGCGAGCTTGAAGGTGAACGGCTGGTCGCCCGCGTTGTTCACGGTGATGTCCACGCCGCCCTTCGCGCAGTTCTTGCGCGCCGTGATCGCCGGGACCGCGCCCGTCGAGCCCCAGGTGGCCGTCGCCGTCGCGGAGACGGTGGACTCGCTGGAACCGGCCAGGATCTGCGTCTGGCTCTTGGTCAGTCCGGCGAACGCCCGCCCGACCGGCACCGAGGTGGTCGCCTGCACGGTCAGAGTCGCCGTGCCGTCGGCCGCGTCCTTCGGTATGTCGAAGTACAGGGCGGTGCCGTCGGTCGCCTGCGTGACGGGCTTGCCGTCCTTGTCGGTGACCTTGACGCCGCTGGCCGAGGCGTCGGCCGGCGGAATCACGGAGACCTGGCCCGCGTCGGTGCGGACAGTGACGGGACCGAGCCGCTGGCCCGCCTTGCCGGAGACCGCCGTGGCGTCCAGGGCCAGCGAAGCCTTCGGCTCAGCGATGTTCTGGGCCTGGTCCTCCAGCCAGTCGGCGAGCTTCTCGGCCTGCGGGTCGGCGGCGTCGACATCTGCGTTGTCCGAGAAGCGCCAGATGGCGACCTGGGTACCGGCGGCCGCGGTCTTCTCGGTCAGCGTTCCGGCCTCCGCCTTGTCAGCGAGGGCCGCGAGGTCGTCGACCTGCGGGTAGGAGTGCTGCAGGATCCAGCGGATCTTGCCCGCGTTCTCATTGCTGCCGAGCGAGGTCTGGTCCCAGGGCGTCTCCTGGTACTTCGCCTGATCCTGGGTCGGGTTGTGCAGGTCGATGCAGTACGTCTTGAGCTTGCCGCCGCCGTCGACGGTCATCTCGAAGAGCCCGGCGGGCAGTTCCTGCGTCTTCTGCCCGCCGTCCGCGCCCTGGGTGTGGAGCAGCGCACGGTCGAAGACCTTCAGGCCGTCCAGGACCGCGGACGCGCCGCCGCCCTGCTGCTTGCCCGTGTCCTGGGCGGCCGCTCCGGTCGCCCCGACAAGGGTGCCCGCCGCGACGAGGCCGGTGGCCAGCACAGCGACCGCCGCCCGGGCGAGGCCCCGGCTCAGGCCAGGTCTCGACCCGCGGTCCTGCGGTCGGAACCGGCTCGGTACTGGATGATCCGCCCTCGTCTCGTACGACGAGGAAGCGGACGCTGATGAAGCGAAAAACACAGAATTCCCCTCCAGGCAAGGCCCTCGCGC
>DATCWZ010000311.1:0-2226 GCA_036566065.1 Streptomyces sp.
CCGCAGGCTCAGATAGCGTCCGGCCGCCGCCATGCCGTGCGTCAGGACGCGCTGCATCAGCAGCGGGTCCACATTGCCGCCGGACAGCACGGCGACGACCGGGCCGCGGAACGCCCCGGGGTCGCCGAGCAGCGCCGCCACGGGGCTCGCCCCGGCGGGCTCGACGACCAGTTTGGACCGTTCCAGAATGAGCAGCAGGGCACCGGCGAGGTCGTCCTCGGAGACCGTACGGATCTCGTCGACCAGGTCCCGGACGAGGCCGAAGGGGATGTCACCGGGACGCCCCACCCTGATGCCGTCCGCCATGGTGTGCGCGGAGCCGAGGGCCACCGGATGCCCGGCGGCCAGCGACGGCGGATAGCAGGCGGCGCCCTCCGCCTGGACGCCGACGATCCTCACGTCGGGGCGCACGGCCTTCACGGCGACGGCGATGCCCGCGACGAGACCGCCGCCGCCGACACCGACGAGGATCGTGCGGACCTCCGGGCACTGTTCGAGGATCTCCAGGCCCACGGTTCCCTGGCCCGCGATGATGTCCGGATGGTCGAAGGGGTGGATGAACACCGCGCCCGTCTCCCGCGCGTATTCCTGCGCGGCGGCGAGCGTCTCGTCGACGACATGGCCCCGCGTCACTACCCGCGCGCCGTACTGGCGTGTCGCGGCCACCTTCGGCAGCGGAGCGCCGACCGGCATGAAGACCGTGGAGCGTACGCCGAGAAGCGAGGAGGCCAGTGCGACACCCTGCGCATGATTTCCCGCACTCGCGGCGACCACTCCGGCCGCGCGCTCCTCGGGGCCGAGGCCGCGGATGCGTACGTACGCGCCGCGCAGCTTGAACGACCCGGTGCGCTGCAGGTTCTCGCACTTGAGCAGGACGGGGGCGCCCACCAGGCCGGTCAGATGGCCGCTGCCTGCCAGTTCCGTCACCCTGGCCACACCGGAGAGCAGCTTCCGGGCCCCGCGGATGTCGTCGAGGACCACCGGAGGAAACGGACCATGCGGACGAAACGTCATGACAGCAAGTCTTACAGTTCCCCGCGCTCCCGGCCGGTACGGCTCAGGCCGCGGCGGTGTTGTCCACAGGTTTGTGCGGCAGCGGCACGCAGCGCCCCGCGGCCGCGTACTCTGTGCCCCACCCCATCCGACATCGCACGAAGAGAGCCCCCGGCATGCTCCCTCAGGACATGACGTCCGCAGCGTCTCCTTCCGGGGACGACGTCCCCGGAAGCCCGGGATCCGACCACCTCCTCGACGTCCTGCAGCACCAGGTGGCCGTCTTCGCCCGCCGCGCGGAGCAGACCCGCCTCGGCGGCGTGGGCCAGGGCCGCAATTCCATGGACCGCGCAGCGTATCTGCTGCTGAACCGGCTGGATCTGGAAGGTCCGATGGGTGTCAAGGCGCTGGCGGCGGGCATGGGGATCGACTCCTCGACCGTGACCCGGCAGGTCGCGCCGCTCGTCGACACGGGGCTGGTCAAGCGCACGTCGCATCCGGAGGACGGCCGCGCGGTCGTGCTGCAGTTGTCGCCGCGCGGCCAGGCCCGGCTCCTTGAGGTACGCGCTTCGCGGCGCGAACTCATGTCCCGGGTGACCGAGGGTTGGAGCTCGGAGGAGCGTGACACCTTCTGCTCGCTGCTGACCCGGTTCAACATCGCGCTGGCGGCCCAGCAGGGCGCCCACCACCCGCCCCAGGAGAACTGACCGGCACGCGGCCGGACCGCACGCCTCTTGACCCGGGCGCGTCCGCAGGGCTCCGATGAGGTGCATGCGAGAGCGGCGCACCGACCTGGAGCGGCACCGCGCCCAGGAGTTCGAGGACTTCGCGGCGGGCGCGGGCGCCCTGCTGCTGCGTACGGCCGGGCTGCTGGCGGGCGACGGGGCCGAGGCGCTGCTGACCTCCGCGCTGGCCCGGACGTACGCGGAGTGGGACGGGCTGCGCGGCGACGATCCGTACGACCGCGCCCGCCGGATCCTGGCGGTCCGCTTCTCGTACGGCGCCTGGCACCGGCACCTGCCCCGGCACCGGCCGCACGGCGGGCCGCTGGACGGGCTCTCCACGCGGCAGCGGCTGGTCCTGGTGCTGTGGCTGCACGAGGGCCTGGCGCCCGAACAGACGGCCGCGGTGCTGGGCATGACCGAGGAGAGGGTCCGGGCGGTGTGCGCTCGGGCCGTCGACGCGATGCGTACCGGCGTACGGTCCCCGGCTGCGGGTCCCGGGACGTACGGG
>DATCWZ010000435.1:0-2244 GCA_036566065.1 Streptomyces sp.
CCGCAGTGGTGGTGGCGTCGCAGGTGTCGGCCGAGCCGTCCGTACCGGGGCCGTCCGCACGAGGGCTGTCCGTACCGCCGGTGGGCGGATCCTCCGGTCGGCCGGGCCCGTCACCGCCTGGCGGGGCGGGGGGTGACGGCGGCTCGGGCGCGGAATCCTCGTCGCCCAGGATGCTGTCGAGCAGCTCCTCGTCCAGGCCGGGCGCGTCGAAGGGGTTGCGCCGTCGCCGGTGCGGCAGTGTCAGCAGTGCGGCACGGCGGATGTCGGCCCGCAGTACCTCGTCGCGGCCCTCCCAGGCGGCGTGGGCGACGGCCGTACGGGCGGTGACGAGGTCGGCGCGCATACCGTCGACCTCGAACGCGGCACATATCTCGGCGATCTTCAGCAGTGCGGCCTCGGTCAGCCGTACCGCACCCAGTCGCGCACGTGCGGCGCAGATCCGCTCCCGCAGGGCTCGCTCGTGCGGCTGGTAGCGGGCCGAGAACGCGGCCGGGTCGGCGTCGAAGCTCAGGCGGCGGCGGACCACCTCGGCACGCAGGCCGGGGTCGCGGGGTGCGGCGACCTCGACGGTGAGCCCGAACCGGTCAAGGAGCTGCGGGCGCAGCTCACCCTCCTCCGGGTTCATCGTGCCGATCAGCACGAAGCGCGCGTCGTGCTCCACGGAGACGCCGTCGCGTTCGACGCTGACCCTGCCGGTCGCCGCGGCGTCGAGGAGCAGGTCGACGAGGTGGTCGTGGAGCAGGTTGACCTCGTCGACGTAGAGGATGCCGCGGTGGGCGCGGGCCAGCAGCCCCGGCTCGTACTCGACCTTGCCGTGCGACAGCGCCCGCTCGAGGTGGAGGGAGCCCAGGACCCGGTCCTCGGTCGTGCCCACGGGCAGTTCCACAAGCCGCACCGGGCGGGTGCCAGTCGCCGTGCCGGGGGTGAAGGGGCCGTCGGGCGAGGAGGCGCCCGGGTCGGCCGGGTCGGCGGAGAAGCGGTCGCCGGTGTAGACGTCGATCGGGGGCAGCACCGCGGCCAGCGCCCGTACCGCCGTGGACTTGGCCGTGCCCTTCTCGCCCCGGACCAGGACGCCGCCGATCTGCGGGCACACCGCCGTCAGGACGAGGGACAGGCCCAGGCCCTCCAGCGCGTCGGCCGCGCAGCCCAGGACAGCGGAAAACGGATACTGCAATGGCATGTTGAGGCTCCCGCTCGCTCGCCACCGTCGATACATCGGGCGCGAGGCCGGTCTTCGGACTTGTCGAGTCCCGGTGCTCCTCGGCGGAGCGCGGGCTCGGTTCACCGCAGCGGGCCTGTGCCGGAATTCCACCGGCTTCCCAGATTCTCCCCGACGACCGTCACCGCCATTTCCGACGGGTGGGCCGAGGGGGCACCTCGTGCCTGTCGGGCTACACGATAGCTTGTGCTGGTGTCACATACGATTCACCCGGACGGAGCACCATCGGTCCACGTGGTCGGCATCGGTGCCGACGGCTGGGACGGCCTGGGCGCGGCGGCACGCGCCGAGGTACTGGCCGCCGACATCGTCCTCGGTGGCCGACGCCACCTCCAGTCGCTGCCTGATGCTCCCGACCAGCGCCGGGAGATGTGGCCTTCACCACTCCGCGCGAGCCTCCCGGACCTGCTGACCTCTTGCGGCACTGCTTCGGTGATCGCGCTGGCCTCGGGCGACCCGCTGCTGTCCGGCATCGCCACCACCCTCATCGACCTGCTGGGCGGCGACCGGGTCACCATCCGGCCCGCCGTCTCCTCCGTCGCGCTCGCCCGGGCAGCCATGGGTTGGCCTGCCGAGAGCCATGCGGTGGTCAGCGTCGTGGGACGCCAAGAAGCGCTGCTGCTCCGCGAGGTGGCACCGGGGCGCCGGATCCTGGTGCTCTCCTCCGACGAGCGCACCCCGCGCCAGGTGGCCGCCCTCCTCGTCGAGGCCGGCTACGGCGACAGCGCTCTGACCGTCCTCGGTGACCTCGGCAGTGACCACGGCAGCCGCCACGACGCTCCCGCCCGGCTGCTGGCCGAACAGGGCGACGACTTCCCGCGGCTGAACATCATCGCCGTCAGCTGCACCGGCCCCCGAATCGGCGGCTGGACGGCCGGCCTCCCCGACGACCTGTTCGAACACGACGGCCAGCTCACCAAACGTGATCTGCGCGCGAGCGCTCTTGCCCGGCTCGCCCCGGCGCCCGGCGAACACCTGTGGGACGTCGGCGCGGGCGCCGGCTCGGTCGGCATCGAGTGGCTGCG
>DATCWZ010000189.1:0-2548 GCA_036566065.1 Streptomyces sp.
CCATCGCCGCGATGGCGGGCTTCCTCGTCCTGAACCAGGCCCTGTCCGCGACCGACGCGCTGGCCATCGCCCTGGTCATCGGCGCAAGCATGGGAGCGGTACGCGCCCGCGCAGGCGCCCCGGCCCGTCGTACGGCCGACGCCTGACGGACGTTACGACCTCACGATCAACGGCGTGCGGCGCGCTTCTTTATGTGCTCGTAGACGTGATCGTCCATGGCATCAGGAGTCAGCGGACGCCCGCTGTTGAAGACAAGGAGCGTCCGGCTGCGCTTCGGCCGCTCCGCGTTGTCGACCGTCCTCTCTGTCATGCGGTCAGGTTACTGGCCAACAAGACGTACCCGGCTATGCGCTGCCGCAATAAATCATGCAAGCACGCTTGATTGTTTTACGGCCCACTGTCATGCTCCGGGGCACACCGCCACGCCCCGAGGGAGTGCAACCGTGTCCGATGCCGCCGCCGTAGCCGTCGCCGTGCTCGACGATCTGCGCCAGGAGAGCGACGTACTCGACCAGTTGGTCACCGGACCGGGCGCGGGGAGATGGGGCCTTCCCCCCCCCGCCGAGCGGTGGACCATCGCCCATCAGATCGCCCACCTCAACTGGACCGACGAAGCCGCCCTGCTCGCCGTCACCGACCCCGAATCCTTCGCGCGGGAGGCCGAGAAGGCGGCGGCCCGCCCCGAGAGCTTCGTCGACGAGGCGGCCGACACCGCGGTGACCGCGCTGAGCCCCGACGCGCTGCTCGTACGGTGGCGCGAGGGCCGGGCGCGGCTCCAGGCGGCGCTGCGCCTCGCCCCGGCCGGGGCGAGGTTCCCCTGGTACGGGCCGCCGATGAGCGTGGCGTCCATGGCGACCGGGCGGCTGATGGAGACCTGGGCGCATGGGCAGGACATCGCCGACGCCCTCGGCGTGACACGCGAGCCCACCGCACGGCTGCGGCATGTAGCCAGGATCGGGGTGCGGGCCCGCGACTATGCCTTCTTCGTACGGGGAATGGCGGCGCCCAGCGAACCCTTCCGGGTCGAACTAAAAGACGGCAGCAGCGAGTTGGTCGCCTTCGGCCCCGAGGACGCCCCGCAGCGCGTCACCGGGCCGCTGCTCGACTTCTGCCTGCTCGTCACCCAGCGCGCCCACCGCGACGACCTCGGCGTCCGCGCCGAGGGCGCCGACGCCGACCGGTGGCTGGACATCGCGCAGGCGTTCGCGGGCCCCGCGGGCCCGGGCCGCAGCCCCCGCCGGGGCGAGGCGGGGCAGTGACCCGGCCGCCGCTGCGGATAGGCAACGCCTCCGGGTTCTACGGTGACCGCTTCGACGCCCTGCGCGAGATGCTCACCGGCGGACCACTGGACGTCCTGACCGGCGACTATCTCGCCGAGCTGACCATGCTCATCCTGGGCCGCGACCGGCTGAAGGACCCGAAGCGCGGCTACGCGGCCACCTTCCTGCGGCAGTTGGAGGAGGGCCTCGGCCTCGCCCATGAACGCGGTGTGAAGATCGTCGCCAACGCCGGAGGACTCAACCCGGCGGGGCTCGCCGACGCCGTACGGGAACTGGCGCGCACAGTCGGCGTCCCCGTGCGCGTCGCACATGTCGAGGGCGACAGCCGGCCCGTGCCCCAGGGGTACCTCACCGCCAACGCCTACCTCGGCGGCGCGGGCATCGCCGCCTGTCTGCGTGCGGGGGCCGACATCGTCGTCACCGGCAGGGTCACCGACGCGGCGCTGGTCACAGGACCCGCCGCCGCGCACTTCGGCTGGGGGCCAGAGGAGATCGACGCCCTCGCGGGTGCGGTCGTCGCCGGGCACGTACTGGAGTGCGGTACGCAGGCCACCGGCGGGAACTACGCCTTCTTCCGGCAGCACGACATCCGCAGGCCCGGCTTCCCGCTCGCCGAGATCCACCACGACGGCACCAGCGTCATCACTAAGCACCCCGGCACCGGCGGCGTCGTCGACATCGGCACGGTCACGGCGCAGTTGCTGTACGAGACCGGCGGCGCCCGGTACGCCGGGCCCGACGTCACCGCCCGGCTCGACACCGTACGGCTGACGCAGGACGAACCGGACCGGGTACGGATATCCGGCGTACGGGGAGAGGCCCCGCCGCCCACGCTGAAGGTCGGGCTCAACCGGCTCGGCGGCTGGCGCAACGAGGTCGTCTTCGTCCTCACCGGCCTCGACATCGGGGCCAAGGCACGCCTCGTCCAGGACCAGTTCACCGACGCGCTCGCCCGGGCCGGACGGCGGCAACCGGCCGAGGTGCGCTGGGAGCTGGTCCGTACGGACAGGGCGGACGCCGCCACCGAGGAGACCGCAAGCGCGCTGCTCCGGCTCGTCGTACGCGACCAGGACCCCGCCGCCGTGGGGCGCGCCGTGTCGGGGGCGGCGGTGGAACTGGCCCTGGGCAGCTATCCGGGCTTCCATGTCACCGCGCCGCCCGGCAAGGGCGCCCCGTACGGGGTGTTCGAGGCCGGGTCCGTACCGGCGGAAGAGATCAAGCAGGTCGCAGTCCTGCCGGACGGCACCCGGGAGGCGGTCCCGGCCGCC
>DATCWZ010000286.1:0-4578 GCA_036566065.1 Streptomyces sp.
GTCGCCCACCGGCCGACGGACGCCGAGCAGCAGGCGACGGCAGCGGCGCTGGAGCAGGCGGGCGGGGGCATCTATCTGGAGTCCGACCCCGGTGACGACACCACCGACGACGACGCGGTCCTGCTGATCCTCGCCCTGTTCGCGGGAGTGGTGACGCTGGGCGCCGCCGCGATCACGACCGGTCTCGCCAAGGCGGACGCCGAGGCCGACCTCACCACGCTCAGCGCTGTGGGTGCGCCGCCCGGCGTGCGGCGCAGGCTCTCCGGATTCCAGTGCGTGGTGGTCGCGCTGACGGGCGTGCTGCTCGGCACAGCGGCCGGGGTCGTACCCGCGGTGGCGCTGCGGCTGATCGACCTGCGCAAGGCGATGAAGGCCATGCGGCTCGAACCGATGGACTCCGCCTACACGCCGATCGTGATGCCGTGGGAGACGATCGCGCTACTCGCCGTGGTCGTGCCGGTACTGGCGGGACTGCTGGCCGCAGTGCTCACCAGGTCGCGGCTCACGCTGGCCCGGCGGGCAGGGTAACTGCCGACCGGATGTTGGCGCCCCCGGAAACGGTGGATCATCCGTTTCCGGGGGCACCAACATGATGAACGGCACGTGTGCGAGACAATGGCGGCATGGAGATGCCGAGGAATGACCGGTCGCAGGAGCACCCCCAAGTCCTCGTAGTGGGACAGGACGGAATGGCTGTCGGCGGCGGTGACAGTGACGACGAGTCGCGCGAGGTCCCGGTGACGGAGATGGTCGAACAGCCCGCCAAGGTCATGCGCATCGGCAGCATGATCAAGCAGCTCCTGGAAGAAGTCAGGGCCGCTCCTCTCGACGAGGCGAGCCGGGTCAGGCTCAAGGAGATCCACGCGAGTTCGGTGAAGGAACTCGAGGACGGGCTGGCGCCGGAGCTGGTGGAGGAGCTGGAGCGCCTGTCGCTGCCGTTCACCGAGGAGTCGGTCCCCTCCGAGGCCGAGCTCAGGATCGCGCAGGCCCAGTTGGTCGGCTGGCTGGAGGGCCTGTTCCACGGGATCCAGACGGCGCTGTTCGCCCAGCAGATGGCGGCTCGCGCCCAGCTTGAGCAGATGCGTCGCGCCCTGCCGCCCGGCTCGGGCCATGAGGACGAGGACAGCGGTGCGGACCCGCACGGTGCCCTGCGCTCCGGCCCGTACCTGTAAAGCACACCCGGCTGTACGGACGACGGCCCGGCACACCAGGGGTGTGTGCCGGGCCGTCGTGTTCGCCGGTGTGCTCAGGCGGTGGGCGCCAGCAGCAGCACCTTGCCGATGTGCGCGCTCGCCTCCAGCACCCGGTGGGCCTCCGCCGCGTTCGCCATCGGCACCGTGCGGTCGACGACCGGCCGTACGACGCCGTCGGCGATGAGCGGCCAGATGTGTTCCCGTACGGCGGCGATGATCGCCGCCTTCTCCGCCAGCGGACGCCCGCGCAGAGATGTCGCGGTGACGGCGGCCCGCTTGGCCAGCAGCGTGCCAAGATTCAGCTCGCCCTTCACGCCGCCCTGCAGGCCGATAACCGCGAGCCGGCCGTTCACGGCGAGAGTCCGCACGTTCCGGTCGAGGTACTTCGCCCCCATGATGTCGAGGATGACGTCCGCCCCGGCACCGTCCGTCGCCTTGCGCATCTCCTCGACGAAATCCTGCTCGCGGTAGTCGATGAGGATGTCGGCCCCCAGCTCGGCGCAGCGCGCCAGCTTCTCCGGGCTTCCCGCGGTCACCGCGACACGTGCCCCGACGGCCTTGGCGAGCTGGATCGCCATCGTGCCGATCCCGCTGGAACCGCCGTGCACCAACAGCGTCTCGCCGGGGTGCAGATGGGCGACCATGAAGACGTTCGACCACACCGTCGCCGTCACCTCTGGCAGCGAGGCCGCCACCTCGATGTCCACGCCCTTCGGTACGGGCAGGAGCTGGCCGGTCGGTACGGCGACCTTCTCCGCGTAACCGCCGCCGGACAGCAGCCCGCACACCTCGTCCCCGACGGCCCAGCCCGACGCCCCGGGGCCGAGTGCGATGACACGGCCCGCGCATTCCAGGCCGGGATAGAGCGAGGCGCCGGGCGGGGGGTTGTAGGAACCCTGCCGCTGCAGCACATCGGCCCGGTTGACGGCGCTGGACACGACCTCGACGAGGACCTCGCCCTCGCCGGGTACGGGATCGGGGACCTCGGCCCATACGAGCGCCTCGGGGCCACCGGGTTCGGGGATCGTGATCGCATGCATGGCGGCGAGGCTACTCCGTGAGGTACCCGGCAACGCCCGTACCTGTCCGCTACGAACGGTGAGTCATCTGCGGCCCATGGCCCGTGGGCGGGTGGTGCGGGGGCGAGGCCCGCACGATGGTGATCACACGGTCCGTCAACTGCAGCGGGCTGGCCGCCGGGTCGTCGTAACCGAGCAGCCGGTGCCCGCGCAGCACGCTGACCACCAGATCGTCCGTCTCCCGGACGTTCTTGCCCACCTCGGCCTTTATCACCGGCCGTTCGATGAGATCGAGACCGCTGCCCTGATGGATCAGGTCCTCCATCACCGTGCCCGCACTCGGGCTGAGTACGGACAGGCCCAGCAGCCGGCCGGCCGCGCTGGCGCTGGTGATCACGGCATCGGCGCCCGACTGCCGCAGCAGCGGCGCGTTCTCCTCCTCGCGGACCGCGGCGACGATCTTCGCGCCCCGGTTGAGCTGACGCGCGGTCAACGCCACCAGGACGGCTGTGTCATCGCGTTGCGTGGCGATGACGATCTGACGTGCCTTCTGAAGCTCGGCCCGCAGCAGCACATCGCTGCGGGTCGCATCCCCCAGTACGCCCACGAACCCCTCGGCGTTGGCCGCCTCGATCACCTTGCCCGCCGGGTCGACGACGACGATCTGGTCCTTCCGCAGGCCGGTGGCGCAGAGCGTCTGGATCGCCGACCGGCCCTTGGTGCCGAAGCCGACGACAACTGTGTGTTCGCGCAAGTTCGTTCTCCAACGATTCAGCCGGAAGTCCTCCCGGGTCCGTTCCGTCAGGACCTCAAGGGTGGTGCCGACCAGGATGATCAGGAAAAGCACACGCAAGGGCGTCACCAGCAGCACATTGACCAGGCGTGCGCTGGCGCTGTACGGCACGATGTCGCCGTAGCCGGTGGTCGAAAGGGTCACCGTCGAGTAGTAGACGGCGTCGAGGAAGTCGACCGTCTCATCGGCACTGTCGTGATAACCCTCGCGGTCCAGCCAGACGATCAGCACCGTGGCGACCATCACCGCCACCGCCATCGCCAGCCGCTTGGCGACCTGCCGCAGCGGCCGGTCCAAGACTCGGCGGGGCATGAGCACCCGCGTGGGGACGACGGATTCGTCGGCACGCCTGGCCATTGCGTCCTGGCCGGGAAGTTTCACGTGAAACACCCTTCCGGCCCGGACGCCGCCGAGGCCCACGGTAGATCGAGGATCTCCACCTCGGAGCCGGCCCGGACTCCGCCCGGGGGTACGACGGCCAGCCCGTCGGCAGCGGCGATCCCCCGGAGCATGGCCGGGCCGTTGTAGTGCAACGGCACCACACGGTCGGGTCCGGCCGCACCGCCCGCGCGGTGGGCGACGGGCACGAGGCGGGTGTCGTGCGGGTGCCCGTGCACGTCGTCGTCCAGCACGGCTCCGTACGGATCCTGCGCGACCCGGCCCGCGAGCCCCTGGAGCAACGGCTCGGCGAGGGTGAGCAGACCGGAAACGGCGGCCAGCGGATTGCCCGGAAGCCCGACCAGACAGGGACCGCTGTCCGCCAGCCGCGCCAGGAGCATCGGATGGCCCGGACGGACGGCCACTCCATCGACCAGCAATTCTGCGCCGGTCTCAGCCAGCACCGGGTGCACCTGATCGACCGGGCCCACGGCGGTCCCGCCGGTGGTAACGATCAGATCCGCGTCGGAGCCGGTAATTGCCCGCCGCAGCGCGTCGGCATCGTCGCCGAGCCGGCGGGGCGGGGTGGCGTCGGCGCCCAGCGCCCACAGCCAGGGGCCGAGCATGGGGCCCAGGGCGTCCCGGATCAGTCCGTCGTGCGGACGCCCGGCAGCCAGGAGCTCATCCCCGAGGACGAATACGTCGACGCGCGGCCGGGGTACAGCGGGCAGCGCGTCGTATCCGGCGGCGGCTGCCAGGCCGAGCACGGCGGGGGTCACCAGGGTTCCGGCGGGCAGGAGCTGATCACCGGAGCGGCACTCCTGGCCGCGAAGCCTGATGTCCTGCCCCGGGACCACCACATGCCGGGCGTGGAGGAGTTGCTTCGCCTCGTCGATCCGGGCGTGCTCACTGCGGATCACGGCGGTGGCGTCCGTGGGGATACGGGCGCCGGTGGCGATCCGCACGGCTTCACCGTCGGGAAGCGGTGCCGGGGCTCCGCGCCCGGCGAGAAGCCCGTCACCGGCGTCGCGCACGGTCCAGGGGCCCGGCCCGGCGACGGCCCAGCCGTCCATGGCCGACGTATCGAAGGAGGGCAGATCGGTGAGTGCTTCGAGGGGCCGGGCCAGGGCATGCCCCAGCGCTTGGTCCAGCGGGAACCTGATGGTGGGCACGGGGGCCCGTCGGCCCAGCCGCG
>DATCWZ010000262.1:0-11632 GCA_036566065.1 Streptomyces sp.
GATCCGGGTTCGCGCCGCGGGCGAGCAGGGCGCGCACCGTCGCCGCGTGCCCGTGGTAGGCCGCGAGCATCAGCAGCGTGTTCGCCTCCGGGTCGGCCGCGTCGACCGGGAGCCCGTGATCGACGAACGCCGCCAGTTGCCGCGTATCGCCTTCCCTGGCCAGATCAAGCGCGATGGCCACGACTCGTCCGGTCTGCTCGGGGGTCAGTGCGCCGTCGCTCATGAGTTCCTCTCCTGTTCACGCCGGGAACGGGTGCCGTCCCGGGCACCGGGCGCGAGGCACAGGCTCGTTCCTCACGCCCGGTGGTCGCCCTCGGGGACCGTCAGATCCGGCTGGCGGCCAGCGCCGCGACCGCCTTGCGGACACCGTCGCCGTAGGCGACATCGGCCCTGGTGCAGTTGGCGATGTGCCGCTCGACGGTCTGCTCCGAGGCCCCGTCGATGGCCCGCGCGGTGTTCTCGAAGAGCACCTGCTGCTGCTCGGCGCTCATGCTCCGGAACAGGTTGCCGGGCTGCTCGAAGTAGTTGTCGTCGTCCTCGCGGTAGTCGAACCGGTCGGCGACGGCGCCCACGGCCTGGCGGGGGTCGCGGTAGGCGGGCTGCTCGCGCCACCGCCCGTACGAGTTGGGTTCGATGGCGGGTGCGGCGCCCTGGTTGCCGTCCACCCGCATGGCGCCGTCGCGGTGGTAGGAGTTGACCGGGACCCGCGGCGCGTTGACCGGGATCTGGTGGTGGTTGACACCCAGTCGGTAGCGCTGCGCGTCACCGTACGAGAACAGCCGGCCCTGCAGCATCTTGTCGGGCGAGAAGCTGATGCCCGGAACCACGTTGGCCGGGGTGAACGCGGCCTGCTCCACGTCGGCGAAGTAGTTGTCGGGGTTGCGGTTCAGCTCCCACTCGCCGACCTCGATCAGCGGGTAATCCTTCTTCGACCAGACCTTGGTGAGGTCGAAGGGATGGAACCGGTACGTCTCGGCGTCGGCCTCCGGCATGACCTGGATGTACAGCTTCCACTTCGGGAAGTCACCGGCCTCGATGGCGTCGAAGAGGTCGCGCTGGTGCGATTCGCGGTCCCGGCCCACCAGCGCCGCGGCCTCGGCGTCGGTGAGGTTCCTGATGCCCTGCTGGGTGCGGTGGTGGAACTTCACCCAGAAGCGCTCGCCCTCGGCGTTGATCAGGCTGTACGTGTGCGAGCCGAAGCCGTGCATGTGGCGGTAGGACGCCGGGATGCCGCGGTCCGACATGACGATGGTGACCTGGTGCAGCGCCTCGGGGAGGCTGGTCCAGAAGTCCCAGTTGTTCTCCGGGTTACGCATGTTGGTGCGTGGGTCGCGCTTCACGGCGTGGTTGAGGTCGGGGAACTTCAGCGGGTCACGGAAGAAGAACACCGGGGTGTTGTTCCCCACGAGGTCCCAGTTGCCCTCCTCCGTATAGAACTTCAGCGCGAATCCGCGGATGTCGCGCTCGGCGTCGGCCGCGCCGCGCTCACCCGCGACCGTGGAGAAGCGCGCGAACATCTCGGTCTTCTTGCCGATCTCCGAGAAGACCTTGGCGCTGGTGTACCGGGTGATGTCGTGGGTCACCGTGAGGGTGCCGAACGCGCCCGACCCCTTCGCGTGCATCCGGCGCTCCGGGATGACTTCGCGGTCGAAGTGGGCGAGCTTCTCCAGGAACCACACGTCCTGAAGGAGCATCGGGCCCCGGGGACCGGCGGTCAGGGAGTTCTGGTTGTCGGGAACCGGAGCACCGGCAACCGTGGTCAACGGCTTCTGGTTGTTCTCGAGCAAGGCTCGCTCCTCGGTGAGTTATTCGTCGCGTATGCGAGGCTTGGGCCTCGCTCGACCGCGCGGCCGGTGCCGGGCTCGTCCCTTGGCACCGGCCAGGAACCACCCTACGGTGGACTCAGTCCAAGTCAAGCCGACATCCAAGGTAGTACACGTTCTGATTCTGATCCCTTCGCTGTTAGGCTTGCCCGTATGAGTGACCTGTTGGAACGACTTCGCGGACGCGGCTGGCGCATGACGGCGCAGCGGCGTGTGGTGGCCGAGGTCCTCGATGGCGAGCATGTGCATCTGACAGCAGACGAGGTGCACGCGCGCGCGGTGGACAAGCTGCCCGAGATCTCCCGCGCGACCGTCTACAACGCCCTGGGCGAGCTGGTGAGCCTTGGCGAGGTGCTTGAGGTGTCCACCGACCGCCGCGCCAAGCGGTACGACCCGAACGCGCGCCGTCCGCACCACCATCTGGTCTGCGACGGGTGCGGCGCGATCCGTGATGTGCATCCGGTGGGCGATCCGCTGGCGGATCTGCCGGACGCGGAACGCTTCGGCTTCACGGTCTCCGACGTGGACGTGACATACCGGGGCACCTGCCCCGACTGCGTGACCGGGCTCAGCTAGAAGCCACCGCCGTCGAAGCCTCCGCCGAACCCGCCGCCGTCCCCGAAGCCACCGCCGTCGCCGAAACCTCCGCCGCCGAAGCCCGACGGGTCGAAGTCGGAGCCCGAGACGTCTCCGCCGCCCCAGTCGCCCCCGCCGAAGTCGCCGCCGCCGTACACCTGCGCGTACGCCGGGGTGGACAGCACCGAGCCGAGCAGCGTGCCCGCCAGCAGGCCGGGCAGCAGCCCGCCGCCGAAGTAGCCGCCGGCCCAGGGGCCGTACGCCGGTCCCGCCTCCCAGTACGGGCGGCGGAGGCTGCCCTCGCCCACATCGACCGTACGGGTCATGGGGTCCAGGCCCTCACGCAGCCGGGCCTCGTCCGCCGCGCAGACGGGTACGTCGCGCTCGGCGCCGCCCGGCGGGGTCCACAGGACATCGGCGACCGAGGGGCCGTGGCGCGGGTCGAAGAAGCAGGGCGGACGGCGCTCCGGAAGTTCGCCGCCGCTGCGCCGCGCCTCCAGCACGGCCAGCGAGTAGCGTCCGTCCTCCAGGGCCCGGGTCACCCCGCGTACGTCGGAGGGGTGCCGGGCCGCGGCCATCCTGGCCTTGGCGTCCTCGTACGAATCGAGCGCGCGCTCGTAGTCCGAGCGCATCGTGTCGTCGGCGCCCGTCTCCGAGGGGTGGAAGTCCAGTCGGTCCAGGGTCTCGCCGTACGCCGTGATGTCCTCGTCCACGACGACTCGGAGCTTGTCGAGCGCGGCCTGCTGCTCCGCCTCCCTGCGCTTCCGGTTGCGGCGGACGATCACGTACGCGCCGGCGCCGCCGGCCACCGCGACCCCGCCGAGCACGATCAGGCCGGTCGCGCCGGCGCCCTCTCCGGCGCCGTTTCCGCCGCCGGACCAGGACGCGGGAGCGCTGCCCCTGGCCTGGTCGACGGCACGGTCGACGAAGGCGTTGAGCTGGGTCGCCGCGCTGGTGTCGGCGCCCGGCGCCTTGACGGCCGAGACGAGGTTCTGGACGGCGCGGACCGGCATGACCTGAGGATCGGCGCCCGCGTTGAAGCCGTCGCCCAGGCGGACCGCGTACACCCCGGTGATCCCGGTGTCGGTGCGCAGATCGCGCAGCAGCGTCTGCTGCGGGAAGTCGGACGTCGCCGGGAGAACGGCCACGAACACCGGCTTGTCGGCGTTCAGGATCTTCTTCTCCAGCGCGTTCTCCTGGGATACGGAGAGCTGGCCCGCCGCCGCCGGGTCGACGTACACCGGACCCTGGCGCAGGGCTCTGGCCGCGTCGTCGATCGTGCCGGTGGCGGCCGGGGCGCCGGGCGCCATCGCCAGAGCCGCCGCCGAGAGGATCAGCAGCAGACAGACCCACAGGGATACGAACAGCCTCTTACCCATGGTCCGAACGTAACCCGGGCGGGCGGCGGGCGCGCTGCCCGCCCGGGTGCGATACCGCGCGGTCCACGGCAGGCGGGTACCAGCGGGGCGTGTCCGGCTACTCGGTGGGTTCGACCCCGGCCCGCAGCAGGCCGTAGGTGTACGCGTCGTCCAGCGCCTGCCAGGACGCCGCGATGATGTTCTCCGCGACCCCCACCGTCGACCAGTCACCGGCTCCGTCGCCCGTGGTGATCAGCACCCGGGTGGTGGAGTCGGTGCCGGTCGTGCCCTCCAGGATGCGGACCTTGTAGTCGACCAGTTCCAGCTTCGCGAGCTGCGGATGGATCCGCTCCAGGCCGACGCGCAGCGCCCGGTCGAGGGCGTTGACCGGGCCGTTGCCCTCGGCGGTGGCGACGATCCTCTCCCCCTTGGCCCACAGCTTCACGGTCGCCTCGTTGGCGTGCGTGCCGTCGGGGCGGTCCTCGGTGATGACGCGCCAGGACTCCGTACGGAAGTAGCGCCCGGCGTGGCCGTCGACCTCGGCGCGCAGCAGGAGCTCGAACGAGGCGTCGGCCGCCTCGTAGGTGTAGCCCTGGAGCTCGCGCTCCTTGACCCGGGCGACGACCCTGCCCACCAGCTCGCGGTCGTCCCCCAGGTCGACGCCCAGCTCCCTGCCCTTGAGCTCGATGGAGGCGCGGCCCGCCATGTCGGAGACCAGCATCCGCATGGTGTTGCCGACGCGTTCCGGATCGATGTGCTGGTACAGGCCGGGATCGACCTTGATCGCGGAGGCATGCAGCCCGGCCTTGTGGGCGAAGGCCGAGACACCGACGTACGGCTGGTGGGTGGAGGGGGTGAGGTTGACGACCTCGGCGATGACGTGCGAGGTCCGGGTCATGTCGGCAAGCGCTCCCTCGGGCAGGACGCTCTTGCCGTACTTGAGTTCCAGCGCGGCGACGACGGGGAAGAGGTTGGCGTTGCCGACGCGCTCGCCGTAGCCGTTGGCGGTGCACTGGACATGGGTGGCGCCCGCGTCCACGGCGGCCAGCGTGTTGGCGACGGCGCAGCCGGAGTCGTCCTGGGCGTGGATGCCGAGCCGGGCGCCCGTGTCGGCGAGGACGGTGGAGACGGTGGCCCGCACCTGGGCGGGCAGCATCCCGCCGTTGGTGTCGCAGAGGATGACGACATCGGCGCCGGCTTCGGCGGCGGCCCGGACGACGGCGTTGGCGTACTCGGGATTGGCGCGGTAGCCGTCGAAGAAGTGTTCGCAGTCGACGAACACCCTGCGGCCCTGCTCCCGCAGGTGGGAGACGGTGTCGCGGACCATCTCCAGGTTCTCCTCCAGAGTGGTGCGCAGGGCCAGCTCCACATGGCGGTCGTGGGACTTGGCGACCAGCGTGATCACCGGGGCGCCCGAGTCGAGGAGTGCCTGGACCTGGGGGTCATCGGCGACCGTGCCGCCCGCCCTGCGGGTGGCGCCGAACGCGACGAGCTGGGCGTGCTCGAACTCGATCTCCTGCTGGGCACGGGCGAAGAACTCGGTGTCCCGGGGGTTGGCGCCGGGCCAGCCGCCCTCGATGAAGCCCACACCGAAATGGTCCAGGTGCCTGGCGATGGTCAGCTTGTCCGCGACCGTCAGGTTGATGCCTTCACGCTGCGCGCCGTCGCGCAGCGTGGTGTCGAAGACATGGAAACTGTCGTCGGTGGCCGTGGCCTTGGTGGTCATGCTGATCTGACTCCTGTCGGATGAGTGGATCCGGACAAACCGGTTCCACCTGCCCCCATCATCCCGCTCGCCTCGCCCCGGCCGAGGTACGGGCCGGAAAACGAAAAAACCTCTCGCGGGTGCGAGAGGTATGCGCGCGGGTCTGGGGCACGATGGCCGTGCCGTACGGGGTGGTACGGGACGGTCACTGCGGACCGGCGCGCCTGCTGCCGATAATCATGGCGTACGAGGGCACGGACGCAGTCTGGCACAGCGCCGCCGCGGCGGCGGACCCGTCTCAGAATGCGGTCCGGGAGCCCGTCATGACCGGGGCCGGGCCCGGTCATGACGAGGGTGCGGGCTACTACTGGCCGATCTGGTGCATCCAGCCGTGGGTGTCCTCGGCGACACCGCGCTGGATGTCCAGCAGGCGCTCACGCAGCTTCACGGTGACCTCGCCGGGCTTGCCGTCGCCCTGCGTCCACTCGCCGCCCGCGTGCTTGACGGTGCCGACGGGCGTGATGACGGCGGCGGTGCCGCAGGCGAAGACCTCGGTGAGGACGCCCTTCTCGGTGTCGTCCCGCCACTGGTCGATGGAGACGCGGCCCTCCTCGGCACCGTAACCGAGGTCGCGGGCCACCGTCAGCAGCGAGTCGCGGGTGACACCGGCGAGCAGCGAGCCGGTGAGCGAGGGGGTGACGATCCGCTTGCCGCCGTCCTCCTGCTCGTACACGAAGTACAGGTTCATGCCGCCGAGCTCCTCGACCCACTTGTGCTCGACGGCGTCGAGGTAGGCGACCTGGTCGCAGCCCTTCGCGGCGGCCTCGGCCTGGGCGAGCAGGGAGGCGGCGTAGTTGCCGCCGGTCTTGGCGTCACCCATGCCGCCGGGCACGGCGCGCACCCGGTCCTGGGACAGCCAGATCGAGACAGGCCGCACACCGCCGCGGAAGTACGCGCCGGCCGGTGAGGCGATCACCAGGAAGAGGTACTCGTTGGCGGGCCGCACACCGAGACCGACCTCGGCCGCGATCATGAACGGGCGCAGGTAGAGGGACTCCTCACCGCCGTGTGCCGGCACCCATGCCTTGTCCTGCTGGACCAGCGCGTCGCATGCCCCGATGAACGTCTCCACCGGGAGTTCGGGCATGGCGAGCCGGGCGGCGGACCGCTGGAAGCGCGCGGCGTTGGCCTCCGGGCGGAAGGTGGCGACACTGCCGTCGGGGCGGCGGTACGCCTTGAGGCCCTCGAAGATCTCCTGCGCGTAGTGCAGGGTCATGTTGGCCGGATCGATCGACAGCGGTCCGTACGGGACGAGCTGGGCGTCGTGCCAGCCGCGCCCCTCGGTCCAGCTGATGGTCACCATGTGATCGGTGAAGTGGCGGCCGAATCCGGGGCTGGCCAGGATCGCTTCGCGCTCCGCATCGGACAGCGGGGTCGAGGAGGGCTTGAGCTCGATCGTGGGCGTTGTCATGAGTCGTGTCCTTCACCGGTCTTGTGTGTGATGGACCGCGCTCACGCCCGCCCCTGACCGACATGTACCGGACAGGCTTCAGGGCGTCCGCGCTCTACCGCGAGCAGCGGCCCCGCGTTCGATTATCTCTCGCGGGCAGCCGTGCACGAAATGACGTGATTGCGGTCCAGGGTTCGATGGTGGCACCCGGGGACCGCAAAAATGAAGCAGCCGGGTGCGGATGCGACCCGGCGGCTTCGATACGGAGTCGTCGGATCAGGTCGCTACGCGTACCGCGAGCGCGTCGCCGATCTCGTCGGTCGTGCGTGTCGTGGCCCCGTCGCGCCGGGCCAGGTCGGCGCTGACGGCGTGCTCGACGCGCACGGCCTCGGCCTCGTAGCCGAGGTGGCGCAGCAGGAGGGCGACGGACAGGACCGTGGCGGTCGGGTCGGCCTTGCCCTGGCCCGCGATGTCGGGTGCCGAGCCGTGGACCGGCTCGAACATCGAGGGGAAGGCGCCCGTCGGGTTGATGTTGCCGGATGCGGCGAGCCCGATGCCACCGGTGACGGCGGCGGCGAGGTCGGTGAGGATGTCGCCGAAGAGGTTGTCGGTGACGATGACGTCGAAGCGCTCGGGCTGGGTGACGAAGAAGATCGTCGCGGCGTCGACATGCAGATAGTCAGTGGTGACCTGGGGGTACTCGGCCGCGACCCGGTCGAAGACGTTCTTCCACAGGTGGCCCGCGTGGACGAGCACATTGGTCTTGTGGACGAGTGTGAGGTGCTTGCGCGGCCGCGCGGCGGCCCGGGCGAACGCGTCCCGTACGACCCGCTCGACACCGAAGGCGGTGTTGACGCTGACCTCGGTGGCGACCTCGTGCTCCGTGCCCGTGCGCAGCGAACCGCCGTTGCCCGTGTACGGGCCCTCGGTGCCTTCGCGTACGACGACGAAATCGATGTCGGGGCGGCCGGCCAGCGGCGTCGCGGTGTTCGGGAACAGCTTGGAGGGCCGCAGATTGATGTAGTGGTCGAAGGCGAACCGCAGCTTCAGCAGCAGCCCCCGCTCCAGCACTCCGGACGGTACGGAGGGGTCACCGATCGCGCCGAGCAGCAGGGCGTCATGCTGCTTGAGCGCTGCCAGCTCCGCGTCGGGGAGGGTGTCACCGGTACGGTGCCAGCGCCGGGCGCCGAGGTCGTACTCCTTGGTCTCCAGCTTTACGTCCTGCGGGAGAACGGCTCTGAGGACCTTGAGGCCCTGGGCCACGACCTCCGGGCCGATACCGTCACCGGGGATCACTGCGAGATCGATGCTGCGAGACATGGAGTCACCCTAGCCGCGCGTCCCACCCCATGACATCCGACGTCCATCATGCGGACAGGTGCGGGGGCCGTCAGTGGCCGGTCGAGCCCCCGTTGTCCCGGCGGTCGAGGGCGCGCTGCAGGGCGGCGGCGGCGTTCTTGCGCTCCGACTCGGTCGGGCGGTGGGTGTGACGGATGCGGCGGACAGTGGTCTCGGCCATGGTGATCGACTCCTTGAGATCGCGAGAATGTCGGTTCGAGACATCGGAGACAGGGACGCGGTGCACGCGTGATGTCAGGGTCGGGATTCCGATGTGCCGGAGGGGCGGGGAGCGGGGGTGCCGCAGGGATTGCCTGCTGTGGGGCACATGCTCACAACCGCTATCGCTTGATCGAGCGAGTCGTTCGGCTTATTCAAAGTTAAGACAGTCCGGCCGATCTGTCTCCAGAGTTACTCGGACTTCCTACTATCTGAGACGGATACCACTCCGGATGCCCTCCGGACACCACTCCGCGAATGGAAACCGCCTCCCGGCCGGCAGGGCGGCCGGGCGGGAGGCGGGACTCGTGGCGGGGCGCCGCACAGCGGCGCCCCGGAAGGGCATCAGCCCTGGTGGGGGTAGGTGTAGTCGGTCGGCGGGACCAGCGTCTCCTTGATGGCGCGGGTCAGCGTCCAGCGCTGCAGGTTCTGCGGGGCCCCCGCCTTGTCGTTCGTACCCGAGGCACGGCCGCCGCCGAAGGGCTGCTGGCCGACGACGGCGCCGGTCGACTTGTCGTTGATGTAGAAGTTGCCCGCGGCGTAGCGCAGCTTGTCCATGGTGTACGCGGCGGCCGCACGGTCGTTGGCGATGACCGAGCCGGTCAGCGCGTAGTCGGAGACCGACTCCATCTGCTCCAGCATGGCGTCGTACTTCTCGTCCTCGTAGACGTGGACGGCGAGGATCGGGCCGAAGTACTCGGTGGTGAAGACCTCGTTGGCCGGGTCGTCGCACACGATGACCGTGGGGCGCACGAAGTAGCCGACGGAGTCGTCGTACGTACCGCCGGCGACGATCGTGCAGGACGGGTCGGCCTTGGCACGGTCGATCGCGGCCTTGTTCTTGGCGAACGCGCGCTCGTCGATGACGGCGCCGATGAAGTGCGACAGGTCGGTGACATCGCCCATGGTGAGGGAGTCGACCTCGGCCGTGAACGCCTCCTTGAACCCGCCGTTCCAGACGGAGGCGGGGATGTAGGCGCGGGACGAGGCCGAGCACTTCTGGCCCTGGTACTCGAAGGAGCCGCGGGTCAGGGCGGTCTTCAGGACGGCCGGGTCGGCGCTCGGGTGCGCGACCACGAAGTCCTTGCCGCCGGTCTCGCCGACGAGCCGCGGGTAGGCGCGGTAGTTGGCGATGTTGTTGCCGACCGTCTTCCACAGGTGCTGGAAGGTGGCGGTGGACCCGGTGAAGTGAATGCCGGCCAGGTCGCGGTGGTTCAGCGCCACCTCGGAGACGGCGATGCCGTCGCCGGTGACCAGGTTGATGACGCCCTTGGGCAGACCGGCCTCCTCCAGGAGCCGCATCAGCAGCACGGCGGCGTGGGTCTGCGTCGGGGACGGCTTCCACACGACGACGTTGCCCATGAGGGCGGGCGCGGTGGGCAGGTTGCCCGCGATAGCGGAGAAGTTGAACGGCGTGATCGCGTAGACGAAGCCCTCCAGCGGGCGGTGGTCCATGCGGTTCCACACGCCCTTGGAGTTCGCCGGGGGCTGCTCGGCGAGGATCTGGCGGGCGTAGTGCACATTGAAGCGCCAGAAGTCGACGAGCTCGCAGGGGCAGTCGATCTCCGCCTGCTGCACGGTCTTGGACTGGCCGAGCATCGTGGAGGCGGCCAGCGTCTCGCGCCAGGGCCCCGACAGCAGCTCGGCGGCGCGCAGGATGATCGCGGCGCGGTCGTCGAAGGGCATCGCGCGCCAGGCCGGTGCGGCGGCGAGCGCGGCGTCGATGGCGTCCTGCGCGTCGGCCTGCGTGGCGTGGGCGCTCGTCCCGATGACGGCCTTGTGGTTGTGCGGCTGTACGACATTGAAGCGCTCGCCGCCACCCATCCGCTTCTCGCCGCCGATCGTCATCGGCAGCTCGACCGGGTTCTCGGCGAGCTCCTTGAGCTTGGCCTCCAGGCGGGCGCGCTCGGGCGAACCCGGGGCGTAGGAGTGGACCGGCTCGTTGACCGGCGCGGGGACCTGGGTGACGGCGTCCATGATGTGCCTTGTCTCCTTGGTTGGGATGGATGGTCGGCCGGGCGGGTCGGCCCCTTGTGCGGGCCTTCGGGTCAGCCCTTGGTGAGTACGGACCGGGCGAAGAACAGCAGGTTGGCCGGCTTCTCCGCCAGGCGGCGCATGAAGTATCCGTACCAGTCGGTGCCGTACGCCGTGTAGACGCGCATCCGGTGGCCCTCGGCCGCGAGCCGGATGTGCTCGTCGCTGCGGATGCCGTACAGCATCTGGAACTCGTACTCGTCCAGCTTGCGCCCCGCGCGGTGGGCCAGCTCCTGGCTGATGGAGATCAGGCGCGGGTCGTGGGACCCGATCATCGGGTAGCCGTCGCCTCCCATCAGGGTCCGGCAGACACGGACGTACGCCTTGTCGATCTCGGGCTTGTTCTGGTACGCGACGGACGCGGGCTCCTTGTAGGCGCCCTTCACCAGGCGCACGCGGCTGCCCGCGTCGGCGAGGCGGCGGGCGTCGCTCTCGGTGCGGTACAGATATGCCTGGATCACACAGCCGGTCTGCGGGAAGTCCTTCCGCAGCTCCTCGTGAATCGCGAACATCGAGTCAAGGGTGGTGTGGTCCTCGGCATCCAGGGTAACCGTGGTGCCGATCGCGGCCGCGGCCTCGACGACCGTACGGGCGTTGGCGAGGGCCAGGTCGTGGCCGCCGTCCAGGGACTGGCCGAACATCGACAGCTTGACGGACATCTCGGCCCGGGTGCCGAGGCCGAGCTCCTTGAGCCGGCCGATCAGCTCCAGATAGGCGTCGCGCGCCGCGGCGGCCTGCGCCGGGGTGGTGATGTCCTCACCCACGACGTCCAGGGTGACTTCGAGGCCCTTGGCAGCCGAGTCCTGGATGACCGGCACGACCTGGTCGACCGTCTCACCGGCGATGAACCGGCTGACGACCTGCTTGGTGCCCGGGGCGGCCGAGATGAAGCGACGCATCTTGTCGCTGCGTGACGCGGCGAGAATCACGGGACCCAGCACGGGCACCTCCACGGAAAGTACGGACGGGGCCGTAGCGGTGCGCATCTGGACGGACCGGTACGGCACGGAGAACCACCGTGAAATCTAGGGAACACCTCAGATCCTGTGCCATCGACACCTGTCACGCATCCGTGGTCACCACCTCAGACATATGTCTGAATAGGTGGTGCGACAATGGCCTGGTGAAG